>JAGPGB010000191.1 GCA_018056215.1 Bacteroidales bacterium
TTTCAGTAGGTAAGGGGATTTCCATTTCATTAAAAAAAACCTCTGACATATTCAAATCATAATGTTGCCCTGTATGAATGATGATATCTTCAATTTCATTGTTAAAAGACTCCTTAATTACTCTACTAAGAGCAGCAGCTTTAATAATTTGTGGTCTAGCCCCTACGACGTTACAAATTTTCATAAAATAAATTTATAGCAAAGTTACAATTTTAAAATTAAATAAAAGGATTAAAAGAGAAAAGAGAGGAGGAAGGGGTTTTAAGGAGGCAGAGAGAAATGAGTGATTAATATACATTTTTTAAATGTTTCAAACAATATATGATATTTTGCTTAATCTAAAATATTCATACCACGCAAATCTATCAGAAGATGCAAGGTTAAGCATTCTGCCAGTATTACTGATTATGCCTTCTGACAAGTATTTACATATCGCTACATACCACATAATATAGTTTTGCAAGTATTTGGTTGCTACTCCTCTAAACTTCGAATATATCCATTTAGTAAATTCCTCTGATTTAGCCTTCACTGTAGCGGTACTGTAGACACCTCGTTTTTTTCTTTTAGCTCCTACTATCTCTTTATGTTTTACTTTGCTTTTTCTTATGTGTCTGAATGCGTATTTGGTACCAGTACATAATACTGAATCTTCTGTTATTCTCCCTTTTAGAAATTTCTCAATGTCTTCTTGTTTTGCTCTATTGCTCTCAGTGTTTTTAAATAGTATATTTCCACTTCTATCCGTTGCAACTATTACAGCCACTTTTTTGGGCTTTTTTCTCATCGCTCGCTTCATTTCTTTTACACTTGAATACTGTCTGCCTTTTTCTGAATAATCCATCAGCAATTCGTCTATTTCTACTATGCCAAAGAAGTTTACATTTTTGTCAAAATTCTTTAAAGCTGCTAAGATTTTGTGTCGCCAAGTGAAGCTTGTTGGCAGACTTATGCCAACCTCTCTAGCACAAGCTCTGAGACTTTTACCTGCTACCATACAACGAATGTACTCGAGCATGAGTTGAGACTTCTGTAATCGATATACAAAGGTTCCTGTGGTAATTCTAAACTGTCTACCACAATGTTTGCAACGATAATTCTGCATACCTTTTTGTTTGCCATTTCTTACAATATTATTGCTACGACAGTTAGGACATAGTGGAGGAGTACTTTGAAGTTTCAAACCTTGGTAATCTACTACGTCAGCTTCGTTCTGTTGTAGAAAATCATAGAGTTTATCGTAAAAGGCTTTAGAGTCTTCCTTACTCATAGCCAAATACTCATTAATATTATCAACTAAAGTCTTCATAAATATTGAATTTTTGGCAAATATACATAATAATTTTAATATGATATTAATATCATTAATTATTTTAAACATAATAAAATGATTTCTATAACCCATTAATTATCTCTTACAATTATTCAACTCATAATTTTTAAATAATTTTGTAAATAAATCTTTTATAATGGATAAAATTATAATTTTTGATAATGGTTCTCAATATACTCAATTGATAGCACGTAATATTAGAGATGCAAATGTTTATTGTGAAGTATTACCTTGGTTCGAGGAGATCATTTCTTTTGATGACATTAAAGGTATAATTCTTAGTGGAAGCCCATTTTCTGTTAATGATGATAACGCTCCTGCTCCTCGCTTAAATAGTTTTGTTGGGAAAATTCCAATTCTTGGTATTTGTTATGGTGCCCAATATATTGCAAAATATTTTGGTGGTAAAGTTGTTAGAACTTCTATTTCTGAATATGGACCTCGTAAGTTATCGTTTGTAGACAGTAGTAGTTTGTTATTTAAAAATATTAAATCTGAATATATTGTTTGGATGTCTCATAGTGATACTATTGTTAATATTCCTCAAAATTTTAAAGTTAATTGTTCTACAGATGATGTTACAATAGCTGGTTTCGAGGATTATTCTCAAAAAATTTATGGTGTTCAGTTTCATCCTGAAGTGCATCATAGTGTGATTGGAAAGGATGTTTTAAAAAATTTTTTAGATATTTGTAATGTTTCTTATGATTGGACATCCTCTTATTTTATTAAAAAGACAATTGAGGATATTAAAAATCTAGTAGGTGATGATGAAGTGGTAATAGGGCTCTCTGGTGGTGTGGATAGTACTGTCGCAGCAACGCTTATTAAACAAGCTATAGGGGATAGATTGCATGGGATATTTATTGACACTGGCCTTTTGAGGAAAAATGAATTTAGTGAAGTTTTAGAAAATTATAAACGTATTGGGATTAATGTAAAGGGAATTGAAGCTTCTGATATATTTCTTTCTCGTCTTAATAATGTTGTAGATCCAGAAGAAAAGAGAAAAATTATTGGTAAAACTTTTATAGATATTTTTGAAAATGAAGCTAAAAAAATCAATAATGTAAGATGGTTAGCACAGGGAACTATTTACCCAGATGTTATAGAGTCGGCTGTTAATAACAGTTCTGCGAAGACTATTAAATCTCATCACAATGTTGGTGGGCTTCCAGAAAAGTTGAATCTGAAATTATTAGAACCTCTAAGAATGCTTTTTAAAGATGAGGTTCGTAAAGTTGGTAAAGAGTTAGAGATACCTACGGATTTAGTCAATAGACATCCTTTTCCTGGTCCTGGTTTAGCTGTTAGAATAATTGGCGATATTACACTTGATAAAATTAAAATTCTCCAAGAGGTTGATGATATTTATATTAACATGTTGAAAGATAATAATTTATATGATCAAATTTGGCAAGCTTTTGCTGTACTGCTACCTATAAAAAGTGTAGGAGTGATGGGTGATGAACGTAGCTATGAGAATGTGGTAGCTCTACGAGCAGTTAATTCTGTAGATGGTATGACTGCAAATCCTTTTGCTTTCCCTTTTGATTTTCTGGCAAAATTGGCTAATGAAATTATTAATAAGGTGAAAGGTGTTAATAGAGTAGTATATGATATTAGCTCTAAACCACCTGCCACCATTGAATGGGAATAAAATAGTTACACTAAAATGTTTTTTCTATATAATAATTTATAAAATTTAATTGTAAGGGTTGATTATATTATAATTTTTTTCAAATTTTTTCATTTAAAGAATATTTTTACAATAAATTTTAAAATCAAAATAAAAATGGTTCTATAATGTTTTGAGTGGGTAAATAAAAAAATAGTAAATTTGGATAAAAAAAGCTATGAACTCAAAGGAGATATTTAGTTTGGCATTAAATTTAGAAAAGCCATGGTATATC
>JAGPGB010000192.1 GCA_018056215.1 Bacteroidales bacterium
TTAGATTCTATTATTAATAATCCAACTTATGATACTAATGATGGAGCTGTTTTAGAATTTGATTTTATTCCTCAGGATACCATGCTTTCATTTTATTACATTTTTGGTAGTGAAGAATATCCTGAGTTTGTTTGTTCTTCTTTTAACGATATTTTTGCTTTTTTGATTTCTGGTATTAATCCATTAGGGGGGATGTATGTAGATAAAAATATTGCTTTGATCCCAGGTACTAACTTACCAGTGGCTATTAATACAGTTAATTCTGGATCTCCTGGGAGCAGTTATCCTGCGTCAGGTTGTACTAGTTTATCATACTCTTCATTATATGTAAGTAATAATTCATACCAACAACCTGTTTTTGATGGGTTTACTGTACCACTTGTAGCTATTGCTAAAGTCATTCCATGCCAAACATATCATATTAAATTATGTATTGCAGATGTAAGTGATGGTGCTTATGATAGTGGTGTTTTCCTTAAAAGGAATTCTTTTATAACGAATCAACCAGTAATAAATATTGCTAGTCCTTATGCTAGTCAAGATACTATCTACGAGGGTTGTGCTCCTATTAAAATTAGTATTTCTCATCCCGATCCTGTGCCTGTGCCTACCAATGTATATTTAGGATTATCTGGCACAGCAACTATTGGTGATGATTGTACTAATTTACCTTCTGTTGTTACTATTCCTGCAGACTCTACTTCTGTTACATATACTTTATATGCTTATCCTGATGCATTGAATGAAGGTGATGAATCTATTATTATTGTAATTGGAGGTTTTTGTGGTATTATTAGTTCTGATACTATATGGATAAAAGATAATCCTTTCAAAGTAAATTTGTCTGATACTATTATTTGTGAGAATGAGGGACCTATTACTTTGAATCCAACAATTATAGATGGTAATCAACCCTATTCTTTTATATGGAATACTGGTGCTACATCGAGTAATATAACTGTTTCCCCTAATTCTACAACTGTTTTTTCTGTTACTGTTACAGATAGTTTGAGTTGTAATGCAACTGCAGAGGCTACTATTACAGTGAATCCTCTTCCTAATGTATCTATAAATCCAGAAGATACCACAATCTGTAGAGGTAACGGCGTTTCTTTAGTAGTGAGTGGTGCTGATATTTATATTTGGTCTAATGGAAGCACTGATGAGACATTAGTTGTTACACCTAATTCTACTACTACATATTCTGTGACAGCAACAAATTTATTTAATTGTTCTAATAGTGCTCAAGCTACTATAAATGTTATTCCTATGCCTGAATTAGTTATTTCTGCTTCTCCACCAGCTATTTGTGTGGGAGAAAGTACTAGAATTAGAGCAAGTGGAGCAGATAATTATGTATGGAATACTGGTGATAGTACAAACCAGATTATTGTGGCTCCAGAGATTACTACTAGTTATACTGTTACCGGTTTTATAGAAAATTGTAATGTAACTAATGGTATCACTATAGAGGTTTATCCTACTCCTGATGTTATACTTACAGTTTCTCAAACTCATATTTTGCAAGGAGATATTATAGATCTGCAGGCAGAGGGTGCTATCGATTATCAATGGTATGGAGATAATTCTATTAGTTGCTTGAATTGTGATATTATAACAGCAGCACCTAAATTCTCTGATGAGATATGTGTCGTTGGGTTTAATAGTAATTGCACTGATACTGCTTGTGTATATATTGAGGTAGATCCTTGCGAGATTTTTATACCTAATGCATTTACACCTATTAAAAATGATCTCAATGACACTTGGCAGATATCTACTCAATGCCCTATTGATATTGGTGAATTAAGAATTTATGATAGATGGGGTAAACAGATTTTTTACACTACTAACTTAACAGATAGCTGGGATGGCACTTATAATGGCGAAAAAGTAAAACCAGGTGTTTATTCTTATAAAATATTATTTTCTTATTCTCATACTCCTACTATCTTTTATACTTATCAAGGTTCTATTATGATAGTAGAATAAAATTGCATTATGTCTATTCCTTTAGCAGAGCAATTGAGACCAACAAATTGGGAAGAATTTGTAGGACAAGAACATTTAGTTGGTAAAAATGGTGTGATTCGTAAGTTATTATCAACTAAAACTTTACCTTCTATCATATTATGGGGGCCACCTGGTACTGGTAAAACTACTATTGCTGGGTTAATAGCTGATGAACTACAGGTCCCTTTTTTTAAATTGAATGCTATCGATGCTGGTGTGAAAGACATCAGAAGCATTATTCAAAAAGCTCAACCATATAAAACTGCTATATTATTTTTAGATGAGATACATCGATTTTCTAAATCTCAGCAAGATAGTCTATTACATGCTGTAGAGAAAGGTACTATTACTCTGATAGGTGCTACAACCGAGAATCCTTCTTTTGAGATCATTTCTCCATTATTGTCACGTTGTCAGGTGTATGTTCTCAAACCTTTAGATATTTCTGATTTAGAAAAACTTTTGCAAAGAGCCATAGATTTCTATTTATCAAAAAATATATCTTTAGATATTCAAGAAAAAGAAGCTTTATTTACGTATAGTGGAGGAGACGCTCGGAAACTTTATAATGTAGTAGAACTATTAGTTGATAGCTCTGATGATAATACTGTAGTAATAACTAATGAATCTGTGGAGGAAATAGTGAAACAAAAATTCCTTCTTTATGATAAACAAGGAGAATATCATTATGATCTTATTTCTGCTTTTATAAAATCTATAAGAAATAGTGATCCTAATGCAGCCATTTATTGGATGGCACGAATGCTAGAAGGTGGCGAAGATCCGCTATTTATTGCTCGTAGAATGATCATCTTAGCATCTGAAGATATAGGCTTGGCGAATCCTAATGCTCTACTGCTAGCAAATGCTTGCTTCGATGCTGTTCATAAAATTGGTATGCCTGAGGCTAGAATAGTTTTAGCTGAGTGTGCTGTTTATTTAGCTTCATCTCCTAAAAGTAATGCTAGCTATATGGCTATAGAGAGAGCTACTGAATTAATTCATCAAACTGGTAATCTCTCTGTACCACTGCATCTACGTAATGCTCCTACTCAACTAATGCGCTCTCTCAATTATCATAAAGGTTATAAATATCCGCATGATTTTCCCAATCATTTCATTGAGCAAGAATGTTTGCCAACCGAGATTTCTGGTACTACCTTTTATTTTCCTGCTGATAATTCCAAAGAAAATGAACTAAAAAATTATTTGAAAAAATTGTGGAAAGA
>JAGPGB010000193.1 GCA_018056215.1 Bacteroidales bacterium
ATAAAATTATATTTTGTTATTTCTAAATCTTCAGGGAAATCAATATCTAAATTAGGAAGTTCAATAAATTGAAAATTAATAGTAAAATTAGTATCTTTTTCGAAATCTGCATTATTAGGATTAATAATGGGTTCACCAACATATGAAATGCTATTTTCTTTTAAAAAATCTTCAAATAATTTATAGGCTTTTTGCAAAACTTCTTCACTCAATACGCTAGCTTTGTAACGTTTTTCTAGTAAAGATATAGGAGCTTTTCCAGGTCTAAATCCTGGTATATTTGTAGATTGTCCTAATTGTTTAATTTTTTTAATATATTCATCTTTATAATCTTCAGGTTCCAGATTGATAGTTACATCAGATAGATTATTTTCTTTTTGTGTTTTTTCTATTTTCATTTTTTATAATTAAAAAATTAATAATTCGAATTTTAAAAAAATGCGGATGAAGGGACTCGAACCCCCACGCCTTGCGGCACCAGATCCTAAGTCTGGTGCGTCTACCAATTCCGCCACATCCGCTTTAAAAAATATTTTGCAAAATTAAAATATTTTTTTGATATAATAAAAATTAGTTAACGAATTTTATTAATTATGAGGAATATTATGTGAATAAACAAATAGCTTGAACATTATAATATTGTTAAATATTTTATTAATGTTGTTTGATGCTTGATTTTTAGCTTTATCAGTTTTATATCTTATCAAATAATAATAGAAACATATTTTATATTTAATATTTTCATCTAATAATGAATCTTTAATGAACAATATATAATTACTTAATAATTTTTAACATTACAATTAAAGAAATCTAAAAATAATTAAAATAATTGAATTATGCGTTTAAGTAATAATTGACTTTCCTTTGTGAACTCTGTGATTTCTTTGTGATATTTGTGGTTAATTTTCAATGTATAACTTCTAATTATTTTTTTTAACACAAAGGCCACAAAGTTTTACATGCAAAGAGCACAGAGAGAGCTATTTTGAGGTTATTATCTAAACGCCTAATTCAATAAAATAAAATTAGCATATATTTTTTTAGACCATTTTTATAAAAAATATATTCATTTTTTTGTTTTTAAAAATAAATTCTTACATTTGCATAATATTTCTTTATGAATTTAACAACCATAATAATTATTATAATAGCTGGCTTATTGTTGCTATTACTTGAACTCATAGTGCCTGGTGGCATTATAGGTACTATAGGCGGTATAACTACTATTGTCGGTATAGTTTTGATGTATAATCATTATGGGAATTTATATGGAACGATTGCTCTATTAGTATCTTTAATCGTTTGTGCTGTAGGATTATTTTTTTTCTTTAGAGATAAAACTTGGAAGCGAGTCGCTTTGAATGATTCAATAGATGTTAAATTAAACAAAGAAGATACGGATTATTTGAAAATTGGAATGCAAGGAGAAACTATAACTAAATGTTTACCCTCAGGTAAAGCTAGATTTGATGATAAAATAGTAGAAGTACATTCTCTCTCTAAAGTTATAGATCCTCATACTCCGGTAGAAATAATAAAAATCGAAGGAAATAAAATTATTGTAAAACCCATTAAATCATAAATATATGTTTACATTGAATAATATCTTATTGAATACTGGCACTAATGTTATAATTGGTGTAGTAATATTTATACTATTATGGTTAATATTGTATTTTGTTCCAATAGGTTTATGGTTTACAGCCTTATTAAGTGGTGTCAGAATAAATTTATTGCAATTAATTCTAATGAGATGGAGGAAAGTACCTCCTAAAGTCATTGTAAATAGTATGATAACTGCTACAAAAGCTGGATTACAGTTAACAAGAGACCAACTGGAGGCTCATTATTTAGCTGGTGGTAGAGTAAACTCTGTAGTGAAAGCATTAATATCTGCTGATAAAGCAAATATACCTTTAGATTTCAAATCTGCAGCAGCTATTGATTTAGCTGGTAGAGATGTCTTCGAGGCTGTGCAAATGAGTGTAAATCCTAAAGTTATCACTACTCCTGCTATAGCTGCTGTCGCAAAAGATGGAATACAATTGATTGTTACTGCTCGCGTTACTGTGAGAGCAAATATTAAACAATTAGTTGGTGGTGCAGGTGAGGAAACTATCATTGCTCGAGTAGGCGAAGGTATCGTAACAGCCATAGGTAGTGCACTAAATCATAAAGAAGTCCTCGAAAATCCAGATGTGATTTCTAAAACAGTTTTAGCTCGTGGCCTAGATGCTGGTACAGCTTTCGAAATTTTATCCATAGATATTGCAGATATAGATGTTGGTAAAAATATCGGCGCACAGCTACAAATGGATCAAGCTCAAGCAGATAAAAATATCGCTCAGGCTAAAGCTGAAGAGCGTAGAGCTATGGCTGTAGCATTAGAGCAAGAAATGAAAGCTAAAGCTCAAGAAGCTCGTGCTAAAGTCATCGAAGCAGAAGCTCAAATACCCCTAGCCATTGCAGAAGCATTCAGAATGGGTAATCTCGGCATTATGGATTATTATCGTATGCAAAATATAAAAGCAGACACTGAAATGAGAGAAAATATAGTAAAGCCCCCTCATGATAATAAAAAAGATTAAATAAATTTTTTATTACTTAGTTGTTTTACGTATTTATCTAATTAACTATGGTAATACAAATATAATAGGTATTATATAAAAAGATCTCACTGGTATGCCTTTTTGTTTTGCAGGTATCCAGTTAGGCATTTTTGATATTACTCTTACAGCCTCTTCATCACAGCCACCACCTATGCCTCTTAAAACTTTAACATCAGATATTGAGCCATCTTTTTCTATAATTATTTGCACAAATACAGTACCTGATATCTTATCTTGAATAGCTTGCGTAGGATATTCTATATTTTCATCTATAAATTTTTTTAAAGCTTCATCTCCCCCTGGATATTTTGCCGGCTCTTCTACTGTTGTGAATATAGGCTCATTATCTTTTTTTATAGTATCAGTAGTGTCTATATTCTGAGCATAATTATTAATTGAAATTGTTAACACAATTAATATTGCAAAAAAATACTTCTTCATAATTTTTTTTTGTAAAAATAATAAAATTTATAATTATTAATAATTTTATCATTTAAATTGCTATTAAATAATGGTTCTAGCACTATTAGTGAAGGTTGAAAAATTTTTGCTTTACTAACTAAAAACAAAAATATTTTGTTTTACAATGTAACATAACGGTTGGCGATATGTTTTTGTTGC
>JAGPGB010000194.1 GCA_018056215.1 Bacteroidales bacterium
GTAGTAGCTGCTAATACAGTAGTACCTGTTATAGGTATTCCTATTAATGCTAGTTTACAAGGATTAGATGCTCTGCTATCTATAGTGCAAATGCCTTCTGGTATTCCTGTAGCTACTGTAGGAATTAATGCAGCTCAGAATGCAGCCTTGCTAGCAATACAAATATTAGCTACTAGTGATGATATTCTTATGAAAAAACTAATAGACTACAAAAATAAATTGAAAGAAAAAATCGCTAAAGACCAAGAAGAATTAGAAAAAAAATTAAGTAAATAATCATTTATGAGAAAAATTATATTATTTTCATTTGTAATAATTTTATTCTTTAACACATTATCAGCGCAATTTAGCTATGAGAGTGCATCTACTATAGGTTATGGTAATAGTGCTTCAGCTGTTCCTGGCTTTTGGTCTGGTATGATGAACCCAGCTGCATTAGGTTGGTTAAGTGATCATCAATTAGGAATTAATTATTATAATAAATATCTTTTGAAAGAGCTTGGCTATAGAGATATAGCATATGCACATGTATTAAATGGTGAGTCTGGCACTATATCAGCTCATATTTCTCAATTTGGTGCTAGTTCTTTATTGTATAATACTTTTTCTGTAGGATACTCCAGAGTTTTTGCTGATAGAGTAGCTGCTGGTCTCACAATTAAATATTTTTTACTTACATCTGATCAACCTGAATATAGTGGTATTGGTACTATTGGGTTTGATGCTGGTTTGCAAGTTAAAATTATTGATAATTTATATTTCGGTACAGTTGTTTCTAATTTGAATCATTCGAAGCTAGGCACTTACGGATATGATAGATTGCCTATAGTAGGTTCATTAGGTTTCATGTATCAAGTAGCTAGACAATCATCATTGATGGTCGATATAGTAAAAGAAAGTGATAAAAAAACATCTGTTAGATTTGGAACTAATTTTTCTTTTAATGACAAATTATATGTGAGAGGTGGCTTTCAAACAACACCTTCACGAGTGAGCTTTGGTGTAGGCTATAGAATTACAAACTTTATTATAGATGTGTCTAGCTCCTGGCATCAGACACTTGGCTTTTCTCCTGCTATTTCTATGAGTTATTCATTTAAAAAAGAACGTCAGCAACCTAATATAATATATTAGTAATGAAATTAAAATTATTTACATTTTTTATTTTCCTCTTATCTATTTCATATCTATCTGCTCAAGTAGTAATAGATGAACCAGAAGAAATAGATGAGGTACAGCAAAATATAGAATATATCGCAGAGGAGAGTGGAGCAGAAGAAGGAGATTTTAGCGAATTGACTGAAAATCTTAAATATTACCTCACACATCCTATTAACCTCAATAATACTACTATAGATGAATTACGTAATTTGGGATTACTCACAGATATTCAAATTGTCAATTTTTTTGATCATATTCAAAAAAATGGTAAACTTTTGAGTATATATGAATTGCAATCTATTGAAAGTTGGGATTTAGAAACTATTAACAAAATTTTACCTTTTGTTAAAATAAGTGATGCAGAAGTTGCTCATAAATACAACTTTTCTGAGGTTATGAAAAATGGAAATTCTCAACTTTTTGTTCGCTATATGAGAACTTTGGAAGAGCAAAAAGGTTATTCAGACGTCGATGACTCTACTTTAGCAGCCAATCCTAACAGTAGATATTTAGGTAGTCCATATAAATTGTATACTAGGTATCAATTTAAATATTATAATTTAGTAAGTTTTGGTTTTACTGGAGAAAAAGATCCGGGCGAAGAATTTTTCAAAGGAACTCAAAAGCAAGGATTTGATTTTTATTCAGCACATTTATTTGTTCGTAATGTAGGTCCATTCAAAGCTATTGCAATAGGAGATTATAATTTGCAAATAGGACAAGGACTCACTATGTGGACTGGAATGAGTTTTGGTAAAACTGCAGATGCTGTTTTCACTAAGAGAAATGCTAATGGTATCAGACAATATACATCTGCTGATGAAAATAGATTTCTGCGTGGTGTAGCTTTTGATGCTAAACTTTCTAAACGTTTCGAAATATTAGGTTTTTTAAGTTATAAAAAAATAGATGCAAGTGTAGAAGGTGATACATTAAATTATGAAGATTATGTGATTTCTAGCCTTGTAGAGACTGGCTTGCACAATACTGTATCTTCTTATAGCAAAAAAGATGCTATTAAGCAATTCATCGGCGGTGCAAACTTCAAATACATTTCATTAAATAAAAGACTTCGCATAGGTGCTACTGCTTATACTACTATTTTAGATAAACCTTTAGGCTCTCGTGATGAACTTTATAGAATGTTTGAATTCACAGGTACTCAATTGAATGTGGCATCAGTAGATTATAGCTATATTTGGAAAAATTTTAATATTTTTGGTGAAGAAGCCTATTCATCTAATGGAGGCATTGCTACTATTAATGGTATAATGGCTGTAACTGACAAAAATTTGTCTTTTTCTCTTTTGCATAGATATTTTGATCCTAAATATTTTGTATTCTATGCTTCACCACTGCAGGAGGGCAGTAAGGTAAGTAATGAACAAGGTTTATACTTTGGTGTAAATGCTAACCTTACTTATAAATTAAACCTTACAGCTTATTTTGATATGTTCTCTTTCCCATGGCTTCGCTATAGAGTAAACGCGCCTAGTGAAGGTGTAGAGACCCTGCTGCAACTTAATTATAAATTTAATAAAAAGAATTATGTTTATTTTAGATATAAACACGAGACTAAAAGCCTGAATAAAGCTGATGTATATGTAAATAGATTGATGGAAACTAATAAAGATAATTTCAGATTAAATGGTACTTTTCAATTATCACCATCTTTTAAATATAAATTTAGAGTAGAATATGTAAACTATCGCAAAGGTAGTGATTACAATCATAATGGTTATGCTGTTTCTCAGACATTGTCTTTCAAACAAACTAAATTACCTGTTTCTTTTCACTTTACTTTTGTATATTTCGATACATATAGCTATGACGAGCGTATTTATGGCTACGAAAATGATGTTTTATATGCTTATTCTTTCCCAAGTTATTATTATCAAGGAGCGAGATATGTTTTTAATATTAAATATACTATTAATAAATATTTAGATTTTTGGGCTTATCTAGCTCGTACAAATTATTTTGATAGAAATGTAGTCAGTAGTGGCCTAAATGAAATTAATGGTAATCATAAAACTGACTTACATTTACAAATTAGAGTTAAATTTTAAG
>JAGPGB010000195.1 GCA_018056215.1 Bacteroidales bacterium
ATCCAAAATAAAAAGCTATCACTGAGCCTACAATTAGAAATAAAATTATAAGAAATTTCCCTTGCTGAATTAAATAAGTTTTTCCAGTTTGATAAATGACATCAGCTACCTCTAGCATACTTTTATGAGCAGACTTTTTTATTACTTTTTTATATTGCAAAAAGCCAAATAATATACCAATTAATGTAATAAAGAAACCAATATAAAGCCACTTTTCAGACTTCATAGCATCGGGTACTACTAAATTAGCTTCGCTAGCTTCTACTATTATCGGTGTCGCCAATAAAATTAATAAACTTAAGAACTTTTTCATAATTGAATTTTTTTTCATTCTACAAAATTATAGAAAATTTTTATCTTAATATGTTATTTATGTTTCTATTATTATATGTTTAATATTATAAGTTTACATTAATCTAATAAAACATGTTTTAAATTATCAAAATTTTATTATTGATAATTATTTGTTGTTTTATTATTTATTTATAAATTTTTTCTTTTTTATATACCACATTGAATATTATTTACATAAAATATCTTTAAAAAAATTTTATTTAAATATTATTCTGTTATCATACTAATTGATTATTTTTGTAAATATAACACTATAATAAAAATGGCACAAGGATCTGTATCTTCATTAGCTAAGCAAACAGTTATTTATGGTATCAGTAGCATTTTAGGTAGATTATTAAATTATTTATTAGTACCATTATACTCGAGATTATTTTTGCCTGCAGAAGCAGCTGTTTATGTAGAATTCTACGCATATGCAGCTATATTTTTAGTTATTTTAACCTATGGAATGGAAACTGCATTTTTTAGATTTATTAATGACAAAAATTTAAATGATCAAGAAAGAGTTTATAGCACTGCATTTAGTTCTATTTTATTAACTTCAAGTTTTTTTATATTAATATTAAGTATATTTTCAAATAATATAGCGAGTGGATTAGGATATGTTGGTAATGGGAAATATGTAATATTTTTTGCCATTATTGCAGGAGCAGATGCAGTATCTAGCATTCCATTTGCTTATTTAAGAAGTAAGGGTAAAGCAATCACTTTTGCTACTATCCGCATCATAAATATAATTACAAATGTTTTTCTAAATATCTTATTTTTAGTTATAATTCCCAATTTATATAATAATCATCCTGATTTACAAAATTTTTTATCAATATTTACAAATGGTACACCTTGGATAGGATATATTTTTGTAGCAAATCTGATTACAAGTTTATTAAATTTAATTCTGTTATTTCCATATTATAAACGAGTGAAACTACGTATAGATAAGCATCTATGGATTATTATGCTTAAATACGCATTACCATTATTGATTTTAGGACTTTCTGGTATATTAAATAATAATATTGATAGAATATTATTAAAAAATTTATTACCTCCAGACATAGCTATGCATCAAGTGGGAGTTTATGGTATGGTATTTAAATTTTCAGTAATTATGAGTCTCGCATTGCAAGCTTTTCGCTATGCGGCAGATCCATTTTTTTTCGAACAATCTACAGAACAAGATGCTAAAAAAACTTATGCAAGAGTGATGAATTATTTTGTTATTACTCTTGTTCTCATCTATGCTCTTACAATGCTAAATATGGATTATGTTAAATATTTTGTAGGTAAATCATATTTCGAAGGGTTACCTGTAGTAAATATTTTATTACTTAGCCAACTGTTTTTAGGTATTTTTTATAATTTGAGTATTTGGTATAAATTAACTGATAAAACTCTGTTGGGAGCAATAGTGAGCATATCTGGCACAGCGATTTTAATAATTTTAAATATTATTTTGATACCAAAGATTGGCTATGTAGGTAGTGCCTGGGCTAATCTAATCTGTAATTTTGCTATTGCTGTAGCTAGTTATTTGCTTTCACAAAAATATTATCCAGTTCCTTATGAACTTACTAAACTAATTATTTATATCATTTCTGGAATATTAATCGTTTTTATAGGATCATTTATACCAACTATAGATAATCATATATTAAATATCCTTGCTCATAATAGTTTATTATTAATATATATACCGATTATTTATTATCTAGAACCAGGTTTTTTCAAGTTTATCAAAAATACATTGAAAAGAAAGTAAATATTATTTCTATTTGCTTATTTATAAACGAAACCTATTAATAAATACTAAATTAATATATTTAATGTTGAACTATTATTTTATTTATGTTGTTTTCAATTTCATTATTAATCATAATAAAATAAATACCATTTGGCCAGCTATCACAAGTTATATTTTTATTAGTTTCATAGTTACCTTCATAGATACATTGTCCTTTAGAATCATAAATATTAATAATTGAGTTAATATAATTGTTTGATAATTTTAAGATTATTTTATCATCAGCAGGGTTGGGATAAATTATAATAGGAGGATAATCTTTGTCAGCAATACTATTGTTTTCGTCTATTTTTATATTATCAATAAATAAATTATTACCATTATCACTTATAGCTCTAAATCTTATAATTACATTAGTTTGTTTATAATTTATTAAAGAAATTATTTCTTGCTGCCATTCATCTGACAAGGGATCAGTAAACGAGCTCATCATTGGGATACCAGTGGCTAGGGCACTATCGCCTTTAGACCATAATGTATTCCAACTATTACCACAATCGGTAGATATATCAATTTGAAGCATATCATTATGAGTTATATAACCATCATATTGCCTATAAGCACGATAAAATGATAGAGTTGGATTAGTGTAATTTGATAAATCAATAGAATGTAATATTAAATCATCAGTATTACCTTCTGGAATATAATAAAATTCAATTTTCGCAGAACCAACATTTTCATAACTAGCTAGATCTCTTTGCCAAGTCTTACCATCAAATTGATTATCAACGATTACCATCGTAGATGGTGGAAAATTAATAGATGAAAAATCTTGCAAATATGGTGGCAAAATATCTGGATTAAAAACATTAATATTAGCATTAGTAGTATCATTAATTGGATTTTTGTCAATATTATTATTAGGATTTTCTGTCCAAATTTTAATATTATTTAACCCATTATCCAGTGAAACATTAGGAATAACAATATTTATCAGAGAATCACTACTTAAATTATCTGACCAATGAATAGTATGAGTCATCCCATTATTAATTTTATAACTAATATCTAATGAAGATATTGTCTGATAACCTTTATTTTTTACCAATAGAGAAATATCCGAA
>JAGPGB010000196.1 GCA_018056215.1 Bacteroidales bacterium
CCGCATTCTCTGCAGAACCATACTACTGGTTGATCTTTTTTAAAGAATGTGCCAGCTTCTACCTCTTTTAGAATTTTATCATAGCGTTCAGCGTGGTGTTGCTCAGCTACAGCAATAGCTCTCAATCTATTAGCTATAGTAGTATAGCCTTCTTTCTCGGCTACATCAGCAAATTCTGGATACATACTTGTAAATTCATATGTTTCGCCTGCTATTGCTGCTTTTAAATTATCTACGGTAGTACCTAAGGTAGTAGGAGCACCAGCTTCTACAGTGATTTCATCTAAATTTTCAGTAGATTCTTTTTTTAGTTCATTAATATGTTTAAATAACCAGCTAGCATGCTCACGTTCGTTATCTGCTGTCATAGTAAAGATTTCAGCTATTTGCTCATAACCTTCATTTTTTGCTATTTTAGCATAAAAAGTATAGCGATTTCTTGCTTGACTTTCTCCTATAAAGGCTTTCACTAAATTTTTAATTGTTTCTTTCATAATATTTGTTTTATTTTTGAATGATTCTATCTGGATTATCTTCGATAAATTGGAGCCATTTATTTTTTCTAAAATGTAACTCTTCTTTAGGTACTACGCTAGAATAATCTGAAAAATAATGGCATAAAGCTATTGCTGCAGCATCTGTAGCATCAAAAGGTAAAGAATCATCTTTTATTTGAAGTATATTATTTATCATGCCTGCTACTTGTTCTTTAGATGCTCTACCATTGCCAGTTACAGAAATTTTTACTCTCCTAGGAGCATACTCATATACATCAATACCATACTCTAATGCAGCAGCTATCACTACACCTTGTGCACGTCCTAGCTTTAGCATAGACTGTACATTCTGTCCATAATAAGGTCCTTCTATTGACAATACATTTGGCTTGTGAAAATTTATTAATTCTTTTACTGTTTTATGTATTATTTTAATTCGCTCAAAATGATCTTTTACCTTTTTTACATTTATACATCCTATGTCGATAGTAAATAGATTATAATTATCTACTCCTATTATAGCGTAACCGGTTATATTAGATCCTGGATCTATTCCTAATATTTTATAGCAATTGTTTAAATTCATTAGTATTTATTTAGCTTTAAAATTTTTTAATCAAATGTCAAAATTAGTGAAAATATTTCTATTATTAAAAAATTATTTCGGATTATTAAAATATAGAGGTAATGCAGATTTATTCTCAACTACTGAATAATTGTCGAGCTTTAATTGTCCATTTATCCATACTTTATCTATAGTAATTGGAATTGTAAAATTCTCATATGGGCTCCATCCACATTTATATTTGAGTTTATCATTAGTTATCAATTCCTGAGCATTATTATTGACTAATACTAAATCGGCGTAATATCCTTCACGGATAAAACCTCTTTTATCAATTCTAAATATTTGAGCTGGTTTATGAGCCATTTTATTGATTAAATCTGGTAAAGACAAGAAGTTTTTTTCTGCCAGAGCCCACATCAGACCTAATTCATGTTGAATAGATGGTATGCCAGATGGAGACAATTCATAGGAATTCAATTTTTCATTTTTCAAATGTGGAGCATGATCACTACCTATAGTATCAATCAAATTCAAAGAATTTAATAATTGTAGTCGTTGCTCTTTAGTAGATTTTATTGATGGATTTACTTTTATTAAATTGCCATAAGTAGTATAATCTGATAAATCAAAGTAAAGATAATGTGGACAAGTTTCTATAGACAAATTAGACAGTTTATTTTTAAATTTATTAATAAAATTTAGTTCATTTATATGAGAAATATGTAAATAATGTAAACGAGTATTGTAGTTGTGTGCAATAGATAAAATATCTTTAGCTGCATTGATACACGCATCTATATTTCTAATAATTGGATGAATAAAAACATCATTATCGAAAAGATCTAAATACAGCTCTTTATTTAAGTTGATTGTAGGATTATCCTCGGCATGAACAGCTATCAAATATGGCAATTGAAAAACTTGATTAATTACAGTTGGATTCTTTAGAGAGAGATTGCCAGTAGTATTGCCCCAAAAAACTTTTATGCCTGCTAATACGCTAGGTTCTATTTTTTGTATTTCAGAGAAATTATCATCTACAGCTGCCAGATAAAAGCCATAATTTATGAAAGAATTTTTGCTAGCAATATCTAATTTCTGTTCTAGAAGACTTTTATCCGTAGTAGGAGGTAGAGTATTTGGCATATCTATGAATGAAGTAACTCCTCCATAGAGAGCTGCTAATGACTCTGTATAGATGCTAGCTTTTTCATTATAGCCTGGCTCACGAAAATGCACGTGTGTGTCAATGATTCCTGGGATTAGATACTCACCATTACCATCAATTTGTTGATAATTTGTTGGTGTTTTACTGGTAATATTAAAATTTATTTTTTCAATAATTCCTTTAGAGATGAAAACTTCGCCCCAAGATATTTGACCTTCATTAATGATATGGACATTTATGAGATGATAATTGTCCATTATGATTTTATAATTTTTTTTGTATTATGAAAACGTAGCTGTAGGACTCCCCACATAGCTTCAAAAACAATTTTTTTATTCATTTTAGATTGCCCTCTTAGACGCTCAGAAAATACTATTGGTACTTCTTTTATTTTAAATCCTAGTTTATAAGCATAGTATTTCATTTCTATTTGAAAAGCATATCCTACAAATGATATTTTATCTAAATTAATATAAGATAAAAAATTAGCTCTATAGCACACAAACCCAGCAGTAGAATCTTTAATAGGCATCCCAGTGATTAAGTTTACATATTTAGAAGCGAAATAAGATAAAAGTACTCGAGATAGAGGCCAATTCATCACTGTGATACCTGAAATATATCGAGAGCCAATAGATAAATCATAACCTTCGTCTCTACAAGTAGCTAATAGCCTAACTAAATCGGCAGGATTATGAGAAAAATCAGCATCCATTTCTAAAATATATTCGTACCCTTGTTCAAGAGCCCATTTGAAACCTGCTATATATGCTCTGCCTAATCCTTCTTTTTGCTGTCTTAATAATAAATGTAAGGAATCTGGATATTGCGGGATCATCTTTTTTACAATATCAGCTGTGCCATCAGGCGAATTATCATCTACTACTAAAATATCAAAAGCTTCTGGTAATGAAAATACAGTTTTAATAATAAGCTCTATATTTTCTATTTCGTTGTATGTCGGTATAATTACTAAAGCTTGACT
>JAGPGB010000197.1 GCA_018056215.1 Bacteroidales bacterium
GTAGGTAATTGCAAATCCGTTTTTACTTTTTCAAGTAATTGATTAGTAAATCTATTAGGATCTGCTAGAGCTCTACGTTTGTCATCTTCAGCTTTTCGCTCCTGTGCATTATGTAAACAGAATTTTAATAAATCAGCTTTATAACCTTTTTTGGGCACAGTTATATGCACATTATCTATAGGAAAAGAGATCGGAAATGGTATAATAAGTTCAGGTTGTAATCCATCCCATTGTTCGAATAGCTCACCAATAGCGTAAAGTAAAAGCTCTTCAGGAGATTCATTTAATTTTTTCTCTATATGAAAAACTCGACTATTAACTATTGACCCATTTTCTACTCTTATGGCAGCTATATATGCCTGATTTTCATCTTCTAATAAATTAATAGCATCTAAATGATTCTCTTGATTAGTAACGAAGATGCTACGAGAAGAATATGATTTTAATCTTTCCCATTTAATTTTCCACTGTTGTGCCTCCTCGAAATTAAGATTTTTGGCTTCTTTTTGCATGTTTTCATAAAGATAATTTTCAACTAATTTAGTTTTACCCTTGATGATATCTCTAGCTAGATTTATGTATTCATCATATTCATTTTCGCTTATCAATCCTACACATGGTCCTTTGCACTTTTTGAGATGATACTCTAAACATACTTTGTAGCTACCATTTTTTATTTTTTCATCAGATAAATTAAGTTTACAATTACGTAGTTGAAATAACTTATGGATAAGTTCTAATAATGATTTTGCTGTTCTCACCGAAGCATAAGGGCCGTAATATTCTGCATTGGGAATATGTCTATTTCTAGTTAAAAAAATACGTGGAAAAGGTTCATTAGTTATAGCAATAAATGGATAACTTTTGTCATCCTTTAGCTGCATATTATAACGAGGCTTTAGATTTTTAATCATATTGTTTTCAAGTAGTAGAGCCTCTAATTCAGTATTAGTAACTGTTGTCTCGATACGTTCAATTTTATTAACCATTATTCTTAGTCTAGCACTACTATGCTGAGTACGAAAATATGAGGATACCCTATTCTTTAAATTCTTTGCTTTGCCTACATATAAAATATTATCATCTTTATCATAAAACCTATAAACACCAGCACTCTTAGGTAAAGTTTTTAAAATTAAAGATATTTGCTCTTCATTCATGGTTATTCCCTTAAAAATTTATATTATAATCTCAAATATTTTGATTATTTTTATACATTTCTCTCAATTTAGCATATTTCAAAAAAACACCATAAGCAGAGATTATGGATATTTGAAAGCCTTCGTATCCATCTAAAAAACCAGCTTTATAAATATAATGATTTAAAAATTTATGAATAGGTTTTATAAAAAAATGCCAAAAATTTGGTTTGATTTTCGCCTTGTACAATTCATTTGCGGATATTTGAGTGAATTTATCCAATTGATAAAGATGATCAAATAGACTGTAGTAAGAATAATGAAGAATATCAGCATTTATATGCTTAATATTTTTACTACTAATGAGCTCAAGTCTATCATGAGGATTTATACCACCCCACTGAGCTAGCTCCTTACGTACTAATCTAAGTTTTTTATCAGGATACCATCCAGTATGTTTTATCCATCTACCACAATAATATGTAAGCCTATTCATAGTATATCCATCAGCAGCAGGATTGTTTTTTATTTCTTGTATTTTGTTTTTTAATTTCTCTGATAGAGCCTCATCTGCATCTAATGATAATACCCAAGAATAATTAGCTTGCTGTAGAGCAAAATTCTTTTGCTGAATATGCCCTTCAAATGAATGTTCTATAACTTTAGCTCCGAGACGTATTGCTATTTCCTTAGTCTTATCAATAGAATGAGAATCTACCACTATTATCTCATCAGCTATTTGATTAACAGAATTTATACAGCGTGCAATATTTTTTTCTTCATTATATGTTATAATAACTACAGAAAGTTTATTCATACTCATAAAAAATTATAAATGATAAAATCAATTTACAAATATAATGAAAAAAATTGAGGGAATAAGATATGTTTAGAACGTTATGAAATAAAAAAGGGGGTTGTTTTTTAACATTATTATGTTATAGTTTAAATATTTTATTATTTAAATAAGATTTATTAATTTTGTTAAAATTTTTAGTTATGCAAGAATTATTAGAAAACATTGATAAATACTTGGCTTTGCCTAAGGATCACAAGCGAGATTTCTTGGATCAGCTATATCAGTATCTAGTCAATAGCAATGCAACAGCAGTAGATTACCAAAAAGTAAAGATTCAATCTACTGCAGCTATTTGTCCAGATTGCAAAAGTGAAAATGTCATTAAAGTTGGTAAAAGAAATGGCAGACAAGTTTATAAATGTAAAACCTGCGGTTATCAATTTCGAGATACTGCTCGCACATTTGTCTATAGGATGCGAAAATATCCATTAATGCTCGATTATATGAGATGTATGCTCGAGGGTAAAAGTCTGCGAGCATGTGCTAATGAGGTTGGCATTTGTCTAAAAACCAGCTTTGAATGGCGACACAAAATATTAGCAGCTATTAGAGCTTTAGAAGGTGGGATAAGCTTTTCTGGAATTGTGGAAGCAGATGAACTGCTAATGAAATATTCAGAAAAAGGCAGAAAGTTTAAAAACAAGGAAGAATATCAGAGAGCTAAAAAGAAGAAACATCCTAAAGTAGCAATATTAGTAGTTACAGACAGAGAAGGTAATTTACTTTTTAAACAGGTTGGAGAGAAAAAAGTAAAAAATGAGCAATTGAGAGAAGAACTCAAGAATAGATTGTCAGAAAACAATCTGATATGTGTGAAACCCAAGAAAGAGTTCAGAAAAGGTGTAAAGGGTCTACAAAGTAAAAAAGTGATAGTCAACAAAAGACAATTAAAACGTGGAATTTATAGTGTAAAAATAGTAGAGAGCAAAATAAGTGATTTCAAGACGTGGTTGAGTAGATTTCACGGAGTGGCTACGAAGTATTTGCAGAGCTATTTGATGTGGTTTGTGATAATTAATAAATACTTAAAAGAGTTGATAGATCCTGATATTGGCAGACTACTGAACCTGTCATCGCACGATAGATGGGCGTGGGACAAGTATAGAGAGATAGTTAGTCAAAGATATGAATAACATACTTTGAAATATAACATAAATTGTTCAACACATTCTCCTTTTTCTTATCAAGTATTTATGGAAA
>JAGPGB010000198.1 GCA_018056215.1 Bacteroidales bacterium
ATTGACTACCTTAAAAGTCAAGATATTAAAGATTTAATCATCGCGGGAGATCTGTTTGATAAAGAATTCCATAATTATTCGGATTTTGAAAATATATGCCGAAATAACACAACTATAAATTTTTATATAATTCGTGGCAATCACGATGCAGATTTAAAATCTAGCTCATTTAGTTCGCCAAATATTAAAGTTTTTGATGATATTACCTCTCAAAAATTTGACAATCTCGATTTTTTATTTTTACCATATCAAGCTAATGATACAATGGACAAAATATTGATTAATTATAACAAGAATAATAATTTATCAAATAAATGGTTACTAATTTCACATGGCGATTATTTGGATCTTAGTAAATCTGCTGATGAATACGAAAAAGGCTATTATATGCCTTTATCTAGAAATATTATATATGAATTGAAGCCACATAGAGTTTTTCTAGGACATATTCATAAAGCTTATACAAAAGACAAAATTACATATCCTGGTTCGCCATACCCACTTGACATTAATGAAACTGGCAAACGAAAATTTTTAATTTATAATACAGAAAATGATAATGTCGAGGATATTTATTTAGACATAGACAAGATCTATATGGTAGAGGAGCTTTTGATAGTACCTACTAATAATGAAATCGACGACGCAAAAAATAAAATTGATAAATTAATTGACAAATGGAAGTATAATGATGTGGAGCCAAATAAAGTAATTTTAAGGTTAATATTAAAAGGTTTCACAAATGATAAAAATGCACTCATTAACAATATAACTCAATATATCTTATCCAAAAATATTAAATTTTATGATAATAACCTTCCCAAAGATGAAAACCTGAATATAGTAAAAGATCCAGATAGAGAATTTATCATGAAAAATATTTTAGAAAAAATAGATAACATAGATTACAATTTTGTTTTTTCAGAAAAACAAGATGTCATCGAGCAAGCATTAAATTTAATTTATAAAGATTAATTGTTAAAAAAAATTATTATGTCGATTAGAATAAAAGAAATAAATATAGATAATCTAGGGCCCATTAAGCCAGGAAGATATCAATTTAATAATATCAATCTAATTTATAGCAAAAATGAAGGCGGTAAATCTTTATTAGTAGAGTTTATTTTGAGATCATTATTTAGTAAGAAATCTATCTGGGGTTATAATAGAGAAATAGGGAATGGTAAAATTATCGTTTCTGGTATTAATGATAAATCAATCAGTTATTCGCCTGCTAGTAAAGATAAATTGGATAAATATTTTGAAAAAAAATTAAATACTTTTCAAACTTCATTTACTAAACTTTTAATTATTAAAAGTGGTGAAACTAATATAAATGAAGGTCCACAAGGTATCGATGTAAATACTTTAAAAGAATTACTCTCTTCTAAAAATACATTAGACAAAATCGATTCAAAAATACAAAAAACTATTCAGAATGCAAATTTCACTAATAATTTTATAAATATTGATAATACTGGCGAAGGTAAAACGTATAAAGATTTAAAAGATACTCAATTACAAAAAATCAATCAACTTATTAATAGATTAAATGACAATAAAATAAATGAAGAATTAAAATTAAAGAATGAAATTGAAGAGTTGAAGGTAAAGAAGGAAAATTTACTAAAAGCAAAAAAATATAAAGCATATGAATTATTCATTAAAAAACAAAAATTAGAAAATGAATTGAATGATTATCCAGATTATAAATTAGAGGAATTAAAGAAAAAATTAAATGATTATGCAAAATTTAAAGAAAATATAGATAAATTAGAGAATGATTCAAAAAATATATCAGAAGAAATAAAAAAATTAAAAAATGTAAGAGCTGATTTTGAAAAACAATTAAATGCTAAACGAAATAAAGCATATAAACTAGACAATCAAATAAAAGAAATTAATTTAAAATTAAGCAAAATTTCTGATGATGATCTTAATAAACTAGATAACAAAATAATAAACTACAAAGAAAAATTAATAGATTATCAAAAAAATGCAAAAGAATTAGAAACTTTAGAAGAAAAAAATAAAGATTTCAACTGGGTAAAAAATATAGAAAAAAATTACTACGATTTAAAGCAAAATGCTTATAATCAAACTGTTAGCATCACATATCTGATTATAGCAGCTATAGTTTTTATTTCAGGATTAGTAGTTTCTATAGTCAGTAAAAATGTTATTATTGGCAGCGTAATTATGCTACTAGGTTTCGGTTTTAGTATTTATTTTTCATTTAATCTAAGGAAATTACTAAAGAATAAAGCTAAAAATGATGAATTGGAAAGATTACAAAATTCTTTTAAAGAAAAATTTAAAAATGAATTAGATGATGCATATTTAGCTACATTAATTAGTGAGCTAGATGTCTCTAAATTAATTGATAGAGTAAAAGATGAACAAACTAAATTGCTTAATGAAATCAATAGATTAAAAGCTGAAATAGAAAATCAATTATTCCAAATTTTTTCAAAAAATATTGATGAAGCTGATTGGTTAATAGAGCTAAATAATTATAAACAAGAAAAAAATAAAGATAATAACACATTAAACTCTTTAAAATTAGAACTTGCAAAACTCGCAGTAGATGTTACTGATTATTACACCAATGACATTGATGAAGAATACAATTCTAGTAAATTACTAGATTTACAAAATAAATTAAAAGATCTTGATAATTTAGAAAAACAACTAAATAATATAGAACTTGATTTAAAAAATGAAAATGATAAATTGGATAAAGTAAAAGCGGAAATCAGAAAAGTATTTGATTCATTAAATATACAAATTCCGGAGAATGAATGGAAAGATAAATTAGATGACTTAATAAACACAACTACAAAAATTAAAAATGATATAAACGCCATTGCTGGTGAATTAAATGGACTTGGCATAGATCCTGAAAATTTTATTAGAGAAGATCCAGGTATCAAATTTGATCCCACTCATTTATTGAATTTAGAAAATTTAATAAATGATAAAAGTAATCAATTAAAAGAATTAGAAAAAGAAAATCTCGATTATAAAGGTGAAATAGCAAATATCACAGGTCTCTCAACCAAAGATGATTGGAATACACTGATAGATCAGTTGTACGCAAAACAAAATGAAATTTTAAATCAATTAAAACATCAAGAATCATTTATTATAGCCGGTATATTAGTACATCAG
>JAGPGB010000199.1 GCA_018056215.1 Bacteroidales bacterium
AAAGCAATAATCTTTTTTTAACTCAGGGTTTCATAGGCAGATCTATTGATGGCTATGTTTCTACTCTGGGAAGAGAAGGTAGCGATTTTTCAGCAGCTATTTTTGCTAATTGTCTAGATGCTAAAGCTGTCACTATTTGGAAAGATGTCCCTGGAATTTTTAATGCTAATCCTAAACTTTTCAAAAATGCAGTTCTATTACATCATATAGATTATAAAGAAGCTTTTACTTTAGCTTATTATGGGGCTACTGTCTTGCATCCTAAAACTATTAAACCTTTACAAAATAAAAAAATAAAATTATTTGTTAAAGATTTTTATAATCCTACTCTTGACGGTACTCTAATAGATGATAACACTTCCGATGATGAACATATCTCTTCTTTAATAATTAAAAATGATCAAGTGCTCGTTTCTATTGCTCCTAAAAATTTACTTTTTCTCAATGAAAATGATTTATCTTTAATATTTTATACTTTCGCAGATTTAAATATTAGAATAAACCTAATGCAATTAGATGCTTTTAACTTTTATGTTTGTGTTAATAATGATATTGTAAAGTTGCCAATTTTATTAAATAAACTCAACGAATCTTTTAATACTGACCTTACATATAATCTATCTTTGGTTACTATTACATATTATGATAAATCTAATTTTGACATTTTAAATAATTCTAAAATATACATTGAACAAATTAATGATAATATCAAACAATGCTTAGTAGATAGCATTAATCTATAATACAAACTATTTACTTTTAATATGATATTAAAAAAATTTTGTAATTTTATAAATAATTTTTTTATCTAAAAATATATTAAATAATGAAAAAGATAATAATTTTTATTTTATTGATATCATTATCGATAATTTTATTTTCTCAAGAAACTACTAATAAACAAATAAAAGCATTTTTAAATTATAATTATTATTATTCATCTAATAATGGACCTTATATAGAGTTTTATCTTTCTATTTTGCCGAATAATTTAAGTTTTTCTACTGAAGCAGCATTCCCTTATGAACATGCAAAGGTTTCTATTTTATTACTCATAAAAGATAGTTCTAATAATATTGCAGATTTTGCTAAATTGCATCTGATTATTCCTAAAGATAGTATCAATATGTTTAATAACGTCTTTTCTCATTTATTTTCATTTAACTTAAAGCCTGGCATTTACAACTTAGAGCTCTCGATGAGAGATGAATTTGATACACTTAGAAAATCTAATTTCAATACCAAATTTTATGTTCCTAGGTTTGATACTATTGCTTATTCTGGTATACAACTGCTCGATGGATATTCTATAGCTCAAAATGATGATGATGCATTTAATAAAGGTGGTTATCAATTAAAATATAGACCAATAAATATTTTCGAAGAAAATGATTCATTATTATATTTTTATTTCGAAATTTATAATTTTAAAAATTACGACACTAATAAGCAATTCCTTTTGTGCATTTATTTAGAAGATTTGAATAATAGACAAATTTTAGAAAAATACTATTTTACTAAAAAAATGGATATCGATAATTTTATTGGATTTATCGGTAATTTTAACATTTCTAAATTGCCTTCTGGCAATTATGCTTTAGTTAGTGAGGCAATAAACACAAGTGGCATTACTGTAGCTCAAGTGCAGTTACCTATATATGTAGATCATCCTTCTATTTTGCCATATCAAATAGTAGAACAGAATTATAATTATTTAACAAAAGTAAAAAATCTAGATTCTTTGCATGAATTTTTGAGAATATTAACTCCTATTAGTAGCTCTGTAGAGGTAGAATTAATAAAAAAATATATTAAATCGACTGATACAAATGAAATAAAACAATTTATTTATGCATACTGGGCAAATAAAGATCCTCAAAATCCCGAAAAAGCTTGGCAAAATTATTTAGAAAAGATAGAAGCTGTTAATCAGAAATACAGTACACAGATTAGAAAAGGATATCTGACAGATCGTGGTAGAGTATATTTGAAGTATGGGCCACCTAATACCATTGTTCAGAATGAAAATGAACCCAATGCTTTTCCTTATGAAATTTGGCATTATTACGAAGTGAATGGTGAATTTAACAAAAAATTTGTATTTTATAATCCTTCGCTTACATATAACAATTACGAATTATTGCATAGTGATGTAAGAGGAGAATATAATAATCCGAACTGGAGACAAAGATTAGCGCGAAAAGTTTATTCTTCTGGCAATCCAGAAGATGACAATCCAGAATTCGGCTGGGGTAGTAAAGTAAATGACTATTTCGATAATCCACGATAATGATGCCTTTAGTTTCTGTAGTAATACTTAATTGGAATGGAATATCTCTACTTCAAAAGTTTATACCCATTCTTATTAAATATAACTCTTGTAATTATCAAATTTATGTAATAGATAATGGCTCTACTGATGAAAGTATTGATTGGTTAGAAAAAAATTATCCTAATGATATAAAATTAATTACTCTAAATGAAAATTATGGCTTTGCTAAAGGATATAATGAAGGTCTAAAACAAATAAATAGTGATTATTATATTTTATTGAATTCTGATGTAGCAGTGTGCGATAAATGGTGTGAACCTTTGATAGATTTTTTAGAAAAAAATAAAGATTATGCAGCTCTACAACCTAAAATACTTAGTTTCAATAATCCAGAATATTTCGAATATGCTGGCGCTGCTGGTGGATATATGGATAAATGGGGATATCCGTTTTGTAGAGGACGCATATTTAACACTATAGAAAAAGATACAGGTCAATATGATGATATAACTGATATATTTTGGGCTTCAGGAGCTTGTTTTGTGGTAAGGTCTTCTATTTATAATCAACTGGGTGGCTTTGATGAACGTTTTTTTGCTCATATGGAAGAAATAGATTTATGTTGGCGTATACAACATCTTGGCTACAAATTGGCTTGTGTTACTCAAAGTAAAATATATCATTTAGGTGGTGCCAGTTTGCAATATAATGATCCTAGGAAATTATTTTTGAATATTAGAAATAACTATTTAATGTTGTATAAAAACCTTCCTCCTTATATTTTCAAAAAAGTATATAAAGTAAGGCATTTCATCGAATATCTAATGATACTATTTTATCTTATTACAGGCAAATTTTCTAATATTAAAGCTATTTCACTTGCACATAAA
>JAGPGB010000200.1 GCA_018056215.1 Bacteroidales bacterium
TTTGAGAAACACGGGGGTGCTATTCCTTTAGTAATTGGAAGGCTGAGATCATACCCTTAGAACCTGATCCGGATAATACCGGCGTAGGGAGAGGTCCTAAAGTTGTGGTATTTTCTCTCACACCCCCAATGTAAAACATTAAAAACATTGGGGAATTATGAAAAAACAAAAAATTTTATTAATCATTATGCTGATTTTTAATATCAGCCTAAGTAGTCAGATTACTATTAATGGTAAAGTAATTGACAGAGACTCTCAAAAGCCATTATCATTTGCTAATATCAAAATGGCAGGCACATTCCTTGGTACTGTATCTGGTAATGATGGTAGTTTTAGCCTGCAAGTTAAATCTTTACCTGTTACTTTAATTATTTCTTTCATCGGTTATCAAACAGATACAATTGTAGTTAATGAGAATCAATTTTTAACAATTTATTTAGCTCCTAAATCTATTTTAACAGATGAAATAACTGTAACTGCTATCAGATTGGATGACAATTCTCCAAAAAATTTTACTAATCTATCTATCGAAAAAATCCAATCTCTCAAAACAGGACAAGATTTACCACTAATTTTAAATTTTACTCCATCAGTTGTGGCTACTAGCGATGCAGGTAATGGAGTAGGATATTCTGATATTAGAATACGTGGCACAGATATCACTAGAATTAATGTAACTATTAATGGAGTACCTTATAATGATCCAGAATCTCAAGGTGTTTTTTGGGTGGATATACCAGATATTGCTAGCTCAGCAGATAATATTCAAATACAACGTGGTGTTGGTACTTCTAGTTTTGGTACAGCTTCTTTCGGTGCTAGTATTAATATTCTAACTGGTGTAATGAAAAATGATCCTTTTGTGGAATTACAAACTAATGGTGGCTCTTTTAACACTTGGGGAGCCTCAGCTAAATTTGCTACTGGATTGATAAAAGATAATTGGTATCTCGAGGGTAGATTATCTCATCAATATTCTGATGGATATATTGACAGGGCTTGGTCTAATCTTAATTCTACTTATCTATCTGGTGGTTATTATGGTAAAAATACTATCGTGAAAGGATTATTTATGGCAGGAATAGAAAAAACATATCAAGCGTGGGGTGGCGTACCAAAAGAATATTTAGATGATCCTATATTGCGTAGATACAATCCTTATACTTATGAAAATGAAACTGATAATTATTGGCAATACCATTATCATTTGAATGTAACTCAAAAAATAAATGATAAAAATACTTTAAATGCTACTCTATTCTATATTGATGGATTAGGATATTATGAACAATATAAAGATGACAAAAAATTATCAAATTACAATATTCCTCCTGTGATTCTAATTGATACTACTAGTAATGATACTATTATGATTAATTCAATGGATATCATTCAAAGAAAATATTTAGATAATGATTTTTATGGTGCAATAATGAGCCATATTTTTGATAATAATAAAAATTTAAAAATCAGAACTGGTCTCAATCTTTATCAATATGATGGTTGGCATTATGGTAAAATTATTTGGATGCAATATGCTCATAATACTCCAATTAATTATGAATGGTATAGAAATAGAAGTATAAAAAAAGAATTTAGCTTATTCACCAAAATAGATTATACTATTAATGAATATTTTAATTTATTCACTGATTTACAATATAGATATATCGATTTTGCTATTAAAGGAACAGATGATGCTTTTATTTCTGATACTTTAACTAAATATTATAATTTTTTTAATCCAAAATTAGGTTTAGTTTATAAGATTTCAAAAAAAGATGAATTCTATTTATTATTAGGCATGAGTCATAGAGAGCCTAATAGAGATAATCTGATGCTAATTAATGAGGATAGTCTAAAGCCTGTGCCCGAAACTTTATATGATGTAGAGTTAGGTTATTCACGTTATTTCAGTAAAGGTATAGTGAATATTAATACCTTTTATATGTATTACGATAATCAGCTTGTACTCACAGGTAAGATTAATGATGTAGGTGACCCTATAATGCAGAATGTGCCAACTAGCTATAGAGCTGGTGTAGAACTAATATGGAATTTTAATTTTACTAAATGGTTGAGTTGGGATGCTAACTGCACTTTCAGTGAAAATAAAATTAAAAAAATGAAAATTTATATTGATGATTATGATTTGTGGCCACAACAGAGAATATATCAAGTAGAAAATAGGCCAATTAGTTTTTCTCCATCCATCGTGGCTTCTAGTATCTTGACTTTCAAACCTATTAGTAATTTATCTGTTTCTATACAATCAAAATATGTATCTAAACAATATATAGATAATACTGGTGATGAAGAATGCATTATTGACCCATTTTTTGTAAATAATATCAGATTAGATTACTGCATAAAAGGTAAAAAATTCGATAAAATCAATTTATTTGTAAATTTCAATAATATTTTTAATGAATATTATGAGACTAATGCGTGGGTGTATCGTTATTATGAGGCTGGCAATGAATATAAAGATTTCGGATATTTCCCTCAAGCTACTTTTAATGTTCTTGCTGGCCTAAACTTTTATTGGTAAAAATAATTTATTATACTAATATAAACAACACTTTTTAAAAAGTAAATACAGGATTTTTTAATATTAAATTCTTAAAATTGATAAATTTAAAAAGTTAAAGTAGATTAAACATTTTGTTTAATCTACTTTATTCTATTTTAACCTATTTTTTCAATTTATTTAAAAATTGTTTATGATTAAACATATTATTTATTATCGATTAATATGTTTAATAAAAGATTTTTTTAGATATTTTATAAATTAAGTATTTATTTAAAAAATAAAATTGTTAATTTTCTAATTCTTGTAATGGTTTTAGAATAAAATTTAATAATTTAGCAAAAATTTTAAGTTATATGAAGAGGAAATATTTATTACTACTATTATTATCATTAATACCCTATATTGCTTTTAATCAAGTAGATACAGTGGTCTTTGATCAATTAACTGCTGAACATCATCTGCAAATTGTAAAATTAAAAGATAAGTTAGCTACAGCACAGAAGAAATATAAAATAAAAACTCCTATTGAGTTTACTTCGTTTGCATTTGGTTGGCAAGTAGATAAAAAAATAACTCCATCAGACATTGTTATTTATTATCGTGTGCATAAAAAAAATAGTAAGTGGAC
>JAGPGB010000201.1 GCA_018056215.1 Bacteroidales bacterium
GTATCAGAAAGTTTTACGAATAAATAACCTCCCACTAAATTGGAAGCAACTTGCAACATATCTACAATATGAGCAGCAATAGAATAAATTCCCACCTCACGGAAACCCAACATCCGCTTTATCAAAACAATATCTACCCTGATCAATAACATAATTATTATAGAAGATAGAAATACTCTGATACCGTAACTATAGGCAGAAGTAATGAACTTAAAGTTTAAACCTTTTGGTAAAGTTCTCGGTTTAGAATTAATAAGGAAATAAATTATAGCAATAGCTACTGCCATCAATGTAGCTATAAAGATAACTGATAAACGATCTCCATTCTTTATAAAAATGAAAGCTAAAAGAAAAAATAATAAACACAATCCAGAGTTTAATATATCTCCTAAAGATTGGATTAATATTTTATTCATCCCTAAATATATGCTTTGCATTTGCATAAAGTATTTGGATAGTGTAATATAACCGATAAAAAGTAACATATATTCAGGTTTAAAATTATAATCTAATATTTTGCTCCAGACTTTAAGCAAAGATATTCCCAGAGCTGATAGAATTATAGCTTCCAGAATAAAGGTAAGTGTTGCCCATTTAAAAAGGTTATAAATTTTATCTGGATATTTTCTAATCAAATAAGGATAACTACGATAAACTCCCAAATCTAAAATCATCCACAAAAAACCACCAACGGTAACAAGATAACTGTATTCACCTTTTAATTCTACACCTAAGTAACGTGCAGTTATTAAACTACAAAAAAAGGAAAAAATCATTATAATGGCACGGAAACTTCCTCCCATCAAGATATTCTTTTTCAGATTAATTCCAGCCATCTATTTTTTACTCCCTTTAGGATGGTTTAGTCTATTATAGTTTTTAGATTATTAGATTAAGTTCACAATTAAAAAAGCATATTGACTGTCAAATATTTCTTATTCCATGCTTTCTTTTAAAGATAGATTCTATGAAATTTCTATATTAGAACAAGGGTTGGAAGTTTTAATTTCAATGAATAACCCATGAATTTTTACCCAAGAAAAAGATAGAAATTTATGTTCTAATTTTATCTTGACAATTATGATAGGATATAATATCATAGAATATTATAAGTTTTGATCTACTAAATGATTCAAAATAAAGTCTTAGCTATGTCTCACATAACATTGCAACACAAATAATGTAACATGATAAGTATAATATGAGATAAATATTTAATAATGGATTTAATAAATATGAATTGCATTATGCATATACCCTGGAAAATGATTGATGAATCAGTAGCAGCTTCAGAAATTCGCCCTCGCAAAATGAAAAAAGCTTTTGAAGATACGGGTTATAATGTTTTTTTTATCACAGGTACTGCAGCTGAACGAAATAGACAGATCAAAGAATTAAAAAGAAGAATAGAGTTAGGAGAAAACTATGATTTTTTATATAGTGAATCTTCAACTTTACCAATGCAATTGACTGAATCTCATCATCTTCCTACTCATCCCTTAACTGATGTAAAACTATTTGCATTAGCTAAAAGAAAGGGAATTCCTATAGGATTATTTTATCGAGATTTCTATTGGGCTTTCCCTGAAATACATCGTTTTGGAAAGATCAAAACATACTATGCTAATTTTTTCCATAAACTTGATTTAAAAATATATAATCATTATCTAAATATAATCTATTTTCCTGGCGATCAATATGATAAACTATTAAAAAAGATTAAATATTTAGATGATAAATTAGAGTTCCATTTTCTTCCTTCGGGTGTTGATTTGTCCTACCAACATTATGACTCTCCTAATAATTATTTTGCTTATATTGGAGAGATTGAACCCGGCAGGCATAATCTTAAAGTTTTAATGCAAACTTTTAATCTATTTCCCCAATATGAATTAAGAATCTGTATTCCTGAAAAAAGTTGGGAAAAAAATAAATCATATTATGAGCAATTTCTTAGTCCTAATATTAAAATTTTACATTTAGTCAATGAAGAGGCACAGGATTTCCTTTCTTATGCTAAATATGCCTTTTTTTATTTCCCTGATGATGAATATAGAAATTATGCTCTTCCCTATAAATTATTTGAATATGTGGGACATAATTTACCGATTATATGCAATGAATCGGATTATTCTGGAGCCCTGGTAAAAAAACTTGGTATCGGCTATCCAATACCTCATTCTGTAGAAGCATTAACTGAATGGTTGCAAAATATACCCTCTGAAGAAGATTATAAACAAATGTGTGCTCACATAGAATTGATAAAAAAAGAGAATAGCTGGCAAAAAAGAGCAGAAACAGTCCGTGATACCCTTATTAAATATAGAAAAAGGACATAGATGACACATTTAATTTTCTGTTCAACCAGTATAGACTGTGGGGGAGCCGAATCTTTACTGCTGAATCTCGTAAAAGAACTTGATAATAAATATAAAATTATTATTATTTATATTATTGGCAAGGGAACATATAAATCAGAGCTAAAATCAACTGGTGCTGAAGTCTTTAAATTAAATCCAATTTCTTTATTTAGAACCATTAAATTATTATATAAAAATCCAGATACGATTTTACAGGGATGGATGTATCATGGAAATTTGTTAGCAACTTTCCTATATTTGCTCACATTGGGTAGAGGCAAACTTTTGTGGACAGTTCATCATTCAGCTGAAAATTATGTTCATGAATCTTTAAAACATTTTCTAATTTTAAAATTCACTGCTCTTCTATCTCGTCTGCCTAAAGCTATTGTATTTGTTTCCGAATTTATTAAAAAGGAACATATTAGCTATGGGTATAAAAACAACCATATGCAGGTTATTTATAATGGTATAGATACTTCTTTATTTAAACGAAATGAAGAAGCAGCTAAAAAACTCATCTATTCGTTAAATATTCCTTCTGAAGCAGTAATTATGGGAACAGTAGGCAGAAATCATCCAGTAAAAGATTACAGGACCTTTTTTAGATCTTCCTCTTTGCTAATTAAAAAACATCCAAATCTTCATATTATTGTTGCAGGTAGAGATGTTAATCTCTCTCAATTTTCAAATGAACTAAGAGACCTGACTTCTGAGCAATTAAATAGAATTCATTTATTAGGAGAAAGGAAGGATATACCTGAAATTCTTTCTCTTATTGATATATTTGTTTTAAC
>JAGPGB010000202.1 GCA_018056215.1 Bacteroidales bacterium
GAGCAAGTAGTATGAGGTATATTTTTCATTTCGAGATACCCTTCTAATAAACCGTTTTCGCCAGGTGTACCATGAATGATTATAAAAGCCACATCAAAATTAATTTTTTGGTTATTAAAGTTGGCAGAGAAATCATTTAGTAGTAATTCTACTTCATTATTGTTTGAATCTTTGCAAAGCCATTTATCTTTTTGTACATCGATTAGATAAACATTATATATGTTTTTATCGATATTTTTAGCTATCATATCTGCACTTTTGATGCTGATATCTCGCTCGCCAGAATATCCACCATACATTAGAGCAACATTGAGCATAGAATTCAATTTATTTTAATAAAGTTTTATATATTAGCTTAAAAGTTTTTTAACAATATTAGAAATCGTAGCATTATCTGCTTTACCAGCTAAAGATTTAGAAACGACTCCCATAACTTTTCCCATATCCTTTATAGAAGTAGCATTTAGATCATTTATGACTTTTTTCACTTCGTTTTCTATTTCTTCATCTGAAAGCTGCGCAGGCAGATAAGTTTTTATGATAGCAGCTTGTGAGAGCTCTATATCAGCTAGATCAGTTCTATTATTGTTATTATAAATTTCTGCAGATTCTATTCTTTGCTTGTATAAACGCTGTAAAATTTTTATTTCATCATCTTCGGTTAATTCTTTTTTAGCACTACCTTCTGTTTGAGCTAATAATAATGCAGATTTGATAGCTCTGAGGGCATCCAATTTATCAGATTCATGGTTTTTCATAGCTGCCATGATATCTTTAGTTATTTTCTCTATTAATGACATAGTTAATTAATTTTTTAATTTACAAAATTAAAACAAATTTACTTAATTTAATAGTACATTTATTTAATAACTAAATTATTACTAATGCAATCACAGCAATCGTTATATTTCTTAAGAGAGTAATTATTTTAAAAAAATTGTAATTTTAAAGTTATTCTTAAAAATACAAAAAAATTTAAAAAATTTCATTATCTAAATGGCTATTTCAATTATTTATTTTTAAAAAAATATCAGAATTAATAGTAATCTCTCCAATCAGTTTTCTTAGTTAATTTGACATCTTGTAGCATAGGAGATTTAATGCGAATGGTGAAATTATATGATTTGCGAAAACCTGTGGGTATCCAGTTTAATATTATTTCCCAGCAATGCAAATCGCGGTGAATATTAATAGAAGTGTAAGTAAAATCTTTCAAATCAAAGTCGTAACCAGTCATAAATGAAATACTCCAATTAGGTGTAAACTCTACATTACCGTTAGCAATAACTGATTTAGTAAAATCTATATTTGTCTCAGGAATATATGTACTGTAATGTCTCAGATTTATACCGAGGGTAACATTAAAATTAGGATATGTCTTTTTAGTAGAGCTGCTTGCTTGCTGAGATTGATTTTTTTTGACATTTGGATATTTTAAAATAAAATTACCACTGAAATTCCATTCTTGATTTTGGGTATTAAATAATTTTTTATTTACATTATATTGAAATTCATCAATACGTTTGCCAGCCGAGTCATAATAGTATGGATCTAATCCTAAAGCGTAGCGAAGTTCAAAATTTTTAAACAATTTTGTACGAGCAGAAATTATAACTGGTGATAACTGGAAACTATCAGCTGCAAAATTATAACTGGAACTAATAGATAAATTTTCTATCAAAACGATTTTTTTTAACATCTCGCCAGTATCTGTTCTTTGTCTCACTTTCGCTTCTAAATTATTAGAAATCATTAAGCTGATAGCAGATGATTTGCCTCTAGATGGATAGCCAAAAATAGCTCCTTCAAATGGGCTATACCATTGCTCTCCATTAGGATAAAGATAATTATCGTAATAATTCCATGGATCTTTGCTAAAATCTGGTCTCCAAGTGTAACTAATAGATGGCGTGATGACATGTCTGATAACTCGTAAAGGGAATTTACCAAATGAATACAATGCATATAACCTGGTGGATAAAGAAGTAGAATATGATATATCTAATGGAGTTCTAAATTTAAATATAGTATCAATGGCAACAGTGCTATCAATAGGATTCCATGTTTTATCAATAGTCTTAAAATACCAACGCCAATTTGTATTAAACTGATTAGACCATTGTAGATATTTTAGAAGATTCACATTTAATGAAATAGGTAAATTATGTTGTACACCCATGTTAAAATCATTAAAGCTCAGATTTTTGAAAAAAGTACTATCTGGTCGAGAGAGATTATTTTTGGCTTGCATTTGATATCTGAAATTCAAATTTTGATACCATTTCAGAGGTTTAGTCAACTTTTTTGGTCGTAGAGGATAAATAGTATTAGAAGATAGATTAATATCTGGCAATGAAACATCTACACGATGAGTAGTATTGCTCTGTGTATGTCTAGCATTGAGACTGAGGTTAAAAGTCCTAAATAGTATGGTAGAATATGATATAGACGAAGAGAAAGTATTAGATAAATAATCATTAGCAGATGATGGATTAAATTTATTATAATTAGAAGAACCTAATTGTACATTTGCATTAAATCTATTGGTAGGATGAGCTTTGGGGTCCTGTTTATGAGTCCAGCGGACAAAAAAATCATTATAAACTTCATAATTACTAAAGCCCTTTTCACCAAATTTATTATGAGCAAAACTAGCTTGAAAATTACCCTCATATTTATATCTCTTCTTATAATTAGTTTCTGTTTTGAGAGCCCAGCTACCTCTAGAATAGATATCACCACGTAAAGCTAAATCTACATAATCAGAAATGCCGAAATAATAACCACCGTTTTCTAAAAAGAAACCTCTATTAGCACTTTCACCAAAAGTAGGAATTAATATACCTGATTTACGTTTTGTTTGAGTAGGGAAAAAACCCATTGGCAACCCAATAGGTAGAGTAATATCTTCGATTTCTAACCATACTGGACCAGTGATAATTTCTTTGTCGGTGATTACTTTTGCTTTATCAAATCGGATAATATAATGTGGGTGCGTTAATTCGCAGGTAGTGAAACCACCAGTTTTTACTAATATGACGCTATCATTTTCTCGCTTTATATATTTGCCATGTAGGTAGCCATCACCTTGTTTAGAATATACATTATAAACTAATCCTTTTTCTGTATTAATATTATAAACTAA
>JAGPGB010000203.1 GCA_018056215.1 Bacteroidales bacterium
GGTAAAAGAAATAAATTTCTTGTCATTAGAGAAATAAAGCATTTCTGTGCCAAAAATAATATAGATTATGAGATTTTTTATACTACTGGCAATAGAGAAGATTCTTATAAATATATAAAAAGTCATTTTGATAAAGATTTGAAAGCTGTGGTAGCTGTAGGTGGAGATGGTACTATTAATGAAGTAGCAAAGGCAATAGTAAATACTGACGTTCCTTTATTGATTATTCCTAAAGGTAGTGGTAATGGTATGGCTAGGCATTTGAAAGTGCTATTACCTACTAAAGATATTTTACAAGCTTTGATAAATGGACGTGTAATAAATTATGATGTAGGTTATTTAAATGATCAAATCTTTCTCTGCAATGCTGGCTTTGGCTTTGATGCATATTTAGCAAATTATTATTCTCATCATACTATGCGAAAATTTTTACCCTATATTTTTGCTGGTATTAAAGCTTTAATCAGTTACAGACCACATCGATACACACTAAAACTACAAGTAGAGAGTAATAATGTTATTTTCATTCCATTTTTACTCACTTTTGCTAATATTAATCAATATGGTTACGGTATTTCTATTAATCCTAAAGCAAGAACTGATGATGGGAAATTAGATGTAGCTATTCTCAGACCTTTTAAATTATATAATCTTCCTTATTTAATATTTTTATTTCTTAGAAAAAAATTAGATAAATCTAAGTTCCTTACTATTATTAGAATTTCTTCATGTAATTTAGAATCTCGTACTAAAGAATTTTATCACATAGATGGTGAGCCTTTTGAGAGTACAGATACAGTGTTTAATATCAGAGTAGATAAAGGCGCTTTGCATTGTTTATTACCTGAAAAATCTAATTATATTTAAAATATTTTGTAATTTTGTTATTATTAAGCTTTTATGAAAAAAAATGAATTCTCTACTGATAATAAAAAATTTACTTTAGGTGATTTATTACAAGATAAGGGTTTTACTAGTAATGAAGCTGAAATTACTAATAAAAATGATAAGTATGCAGATGATATAATTGATTATAATGCTAAAATACGTGTTATCTATCAGAAAAAAGGCAGAGGTAATAATCCAGTAACTATTATTAATGGTTTAGAGCTCAGTAGTGATGAAATCAAATCATTAGCTAAAGAATTAAAACAAAAATTAGCTGTAGGTGGATCCGTAGAAAATGGAGAAATTTTACTTCAAGGCGACCAAGTGGAGAAAACTATTAACGTACTTACATCATTAGGTTACCGAAACGTTAAAAAAGGATAATTTTATTCAACCAAATATTATGAAAAAGTTTATTTTTAGTATGATTTTTTTGATGTTATGCCTTTGCTTAAGCAATTGTGGTAATATTAATGACAGAGATAAAAGTGAAATAAAAGAAAATATGCAGCAGATAGATGCTGATACTACTAATGCTAACGCTATAAAGTCTGCAGAGGAATTCTTTTCTGATACAATAAAAAGTGACAGTTTGTAGTTAAAATAAAATTAAAAAAATAGTGAAAATAAAATTAAATCCTATATCTGATAAATTGCCACGTAGACACTCTAAAGTGTTTTTACCACCTGAGAGTTTAGTATATACAGGGCTACTGCATGAAGAAATAAAAATTGATGTCATTCAATATGATAATGACAGCTTTACAGAAAATATAATCACTAATGTGGATGATTTGAAACAATTTGATTTCAAAGATAAAACCACTTGGATACAGGTCTATGGATTACACGATGAATCTGTCATTAAAAAAATTGGAGATTTATTTAATATACATAATTTAGTTTTAGAAGATATCCTGAATATTTATCAACGTCCTAAACTCGAAGATTATGATGATTACTTATTTTTAGTAGTTAAAGCTTTTTTTACTAATGATGAAAATATGGATATAACGTATAAGCAGATAAGTTGTATACTCAATGACAATATTTTAATTAGTTTTTTAGAAAAACAAACTAATTTTTTTGACCCTCTTAAAGAAAATATTAAAAATAATCGTAGTAATATTAGAAGTAAAAAACCTGATTTTTTATTATATAATTTTTTAGATTTAATCATTGATAGCTACTTTATAATTTTGCAAGAAATAGAGGAAAAGTTAGGGAATATAGAGGACAATCTATTAGAAGTGAATAATAATGAGCTAACCAACCAATTACATAAATTGAGAACTAATATTTCGATGCTACATAGATATATATTCCCAATTGTAGAAATCACAAAAAATATTGAAACTTCTAATTCAAAATTTATCAACGATACAGCTTTTTACTACAGAGATTTATATGATCATAGTTATAGAATTGTAGAAAGTTTAGAAAATTATCGTGAGATGACATTTAATATACTACAAATTTATCTATCTGAGGTCAGTACACGTATGAATGAGATTATGAAAATGTTAACTATCATTGCCACTATTTTTATACCACTTACTTTTATAGTAGGAGTGTATGGTATGAATTTCAAATATATGCCTGAGCTAGAATACAGATATGGTTATTTCATTGTGTGGGGAGTGATGATAGTAATTGCCCTTTTGCTAATATTTTATTTTAAACGAAAGAAGTGGTTATAAAATTTTTTTATGTAGTAATTTTTCATTTTCTAAAAAAACATCTAAATAGTCTCCTTTTTCTACCCTACCTATGCCTTTGGGTGTACCAGTAAAGATCACATCACCGGTTTTTAATGTAATATATTGAGATATATAGTGTATTATTTCATCAAAGAAAAATATCATATCCCCACTGCAGCCACTTTGTACTAAAACATCATTTTTTAGCAATGAAAAATGAATATTTTTCAAATCTGCAAAATTTGAAATAGGGATGAATGTCCCCATAGGAGCAGAAAAATCAAAAGCTTTTGATATTTCCCAAGGTAACCCTTGCTCAATACATTTACGTTGTAAATCTCGTGCTGTGAAGTCTATGCCTACAGTTATGCTATCTATGAAATCTAATGCATATTTTTTAGGAATAGTTTTGCCTACTTTCCCTATTTTGATAACTAATTCAGCTTCATAATGTATTTCTTCAGAAAAATCAGGTAAAAAAAATGGTTGATTTTTTTTGCATAATGCATTCTCCTGTTTCATAAAAAATATTGGTTCTGTAGG
>JAGPGB010000204.1 GCA_018056215.1 Bacteroidales bacterium
AGACGCTATGCAACTATGTTTTAATACAAAAAATTATAGATTGGCTTATACTACACTCACTACTTATGGTAATTATTTCAAAGATTTAAAAATTTATGATAAAGCTTTAGCTTATTTTTTGAATGCCGAAGAAATAGCCTATAATGCTAATGCTTACAAATATTTAGAAAATATTTATCAAAATATTGCTGATATTTATTCTATTCTTGGTGATTTTAAAAATGCTTATGAATATGAAAAAAAATTAACTAATCTTTTGGTGGGAAATGATTCTATTAATAATGTTAAACCATTTATAGCTCAAAATATAGAACAAGTAAATCAAGCTAATACTTTGAAAAAATTAAATCTTACATACATTTTATTGATTTCTGGTGTGTTATTGGCTTCAGCTGCTCTTTTAATAATCAATTACCAAATCAGAAGGAAAAATAAAATGAAAGAATAACATTCGAAATCAGTTAATCTAAATCATTAAGTAATAAATATTAATTTTTTATCTCATAAAAAATTTCGAATTTTGCAAAAAAAATGTTTATTGAAATTTTAAAAAGTAAAATTCATAGAGCTTTTGTAACGGAAGTAAATATTAATTATCAAGGTAGTATTACAATTGATGAGGATTTAATGGATGCCGCTAATATTGTAGAGCATGAAAAAGTACAAGTTTTAAATTATAATAATGGTGAGCGAATAGATACTTATGTAATTAAAGGAAAACGAGGAACAGGAGAGGTATGTATGAATGGTCCAGCTGCTCGTAAATTTCTCGTTGGCGACCCCATCATTGTTATTAGCTATGCGATGATAGATGCTCAAGAGGCCAAAAATTTAATCCCAAAAATTATTTTTGTAGATAATAATAACAAAATGATTACGAAGTGAAGCCTAAAGTTAAGACTTACATTCAGACTTTTATTTTCTTAGCTATTGGTATTTTTCTAATATTTTGGTTCGTAAATAAGCTATCCCCTGCCGAGAGATCTGAAATATGGCAATATTTTAAAGAAGCTAATCCTCTTTGGTTATTAGTAGCCATGATAGTAGGTGTTTTTTCTCATATTTTTCGTGCTTTACGATGGAATCTTTTAATTGAGTCTGTAGCTACTAAACCTAATGTGAAAAATACTTTCTGGGCTGTTATGGTAGGCTATTTAGTTAATTATGCTGTACCACGTTTAGGTGAGATCACTCGATGTGCTGTGCTAGGGAAAAAAGAAAAAATACCTGTAGATACTGTATTGGGAACTATGATCTCTGAACGTCTATTTGATATGCTTTGTTATGTTATTATTTTTGTGTTAGCTTTTATAGCTCTCACAGCTAAAATGATCGCTTTTCTTGATAATTATCAAACTCCATCCTTTATTTCCTGGAATTTTGCATTAATAGTCTTATTAGCATTGATAGCGTTATTCATTGCTTATAAATTATGGCGTAGACATAAACCCACTTCTAAACTAGGTCAAAAAATTTCTGCATCTATTCATAGATTTATTGATGGTGGTAAATCAATTATTAATTTAAAGAAAAAATGGCTCTTCATTTTATATTCTATCCTAATATGGGTATGTTATTTACTTATGACATATATTGCTTTTCTCACTATTGATGCTACTTATCATTTACCATTGGGTGCTGCATTTGCTGTTTTAGCTCTTGGCACTATCGGTATGTTAATTATCCAAGGTGGTATAGGTGTTTATCCGATTATTGTTTCTCAAGTTTTATTATTATATGGTGTAGATAAGGTAGGAGGATATTCTTTAGGTTGGATATCGTGGACTATTCAAACTGTTATAGTAATAATCTTGGGGTTGATAGGTTTTATCATGTTATCTCAGAAAAAAAATCATGAACAAATTACAGATATTAAAGAATAAAATTTTAAATCTTGACGATTTACTAAATGAAATCTACAAATGGCGCGAAAATAATGAGAAAATTGTTTTTACTAATGGCTGTTTTGATTTAATACACGTAGGTCATATAGAATATTTAGCTAAAGCTTCTGATTTAGGAAATAAATTAATTATAGGGCTTAATACTGATGATTCTGTTAAAAGGTTAAAAGGTGAAAATAGACCTATCCTTGATCAAAAAGCTCGTGCAGAAACTATAGCTGCATTATTTTTTGTTGATGCTGTAATATTTTTTGATGAAGACACTCCATATCAGCTCATTAAAGCTATAAAACCAGATATTTTAGTAAAAGGTGATGATTACAAAATAGATGATATCGTAGGTGCAGACATTGTGAAAAGTTATGGTGGAGTAGTAGAAACCATCCCATTAGTGCAGGGCTATAGCACAAGTAAAATTATAGATAAAATTGTTAAAATTTATAAGTAATTTTATTTTTTATTTACTAGAAATTTTTTAATCCATGAATAATTCTAATAACATTGTTATTTTTTTAGATTCTACTCATGAATATTTACCCAATCAATTTATAAATAAAGGGTACCAAGTGATACATCATTATGATTTACCTGAAAAATTAAATGATGATATTAGAACTAATGTGATCGGCCTTGTAGTACGTAGTAGAGTTGTCTTAGATAAAAAAAATATAGATTTATTTCCACTGTTACGTTTCATAGCACGTGCAGGCTCTGGTATGGAAAATATTGATACTCGCTATGCTAATAGCAAGGGTGTTATTTGTATTAATTCTCCTGAAGGCAATAGAATAGCTGTAGCTGAACATGCAATAGGTATGCTTTTATCATTAATGAATAATATTTTAAAAGCACACTTAGAAATACATAATGGTTTATGGAAACGTGAGGCTAATAGAGGTTATGAGCTGGATGGCAAAACTTTTGGCATTATCGGATATGGGAATGTAGGATCTGCTGTAGCAGAGAGATTGCAAGGCTTTAATATGCAAGTGATAGCTTATGATAAATACAAACATGGTTTTAGTAGTGATTTAGTAGAAGAAGTTTCTCTCAATGAGCTACTTAGTCGATCTGATGTAGTAAGTATGCATGTACCCCTTACTAGCGAAACTACTTATATGGTAAATGAAGATTTTTTTGATAATTTAGCTAAACCAATATGGTTTATCAATACTAGTAGAGGGCAAGTGCTAGAGACTAATTCATTATTAAATGCTATAG
>JAGPGB010000011.1 GCA_018056215.1 Bacteroidales bacterium
ATTTTAAATCAGTTCGTTGCTGAAATGAGAGATAAAAACATTCAAAATGATTCAATGCGATTTCGTACTAATATGTTTAGAGTAGGTGAAATAATGGCTTATGAAATTAGCAAACTTCTCCCTTATAAAACGATAAATGTCGAAACTCCATTAGGTATTGCAGAATCAAAAATCCTGGCAGAGCAACCAATTTTAGCTACTATTTTGAGAGCTGGCATTCCTTTTCATCAAGGCTTTTTAAATTTTTTTGATAAATCTTCTTGTGCTTTTGTAACTGCTTATAGAAATCATTTGCATGGAGGTGAGTTTAATATCAATGTAGAGTATGTTAGCACCCCTTCTATTGAAAATAAAATACTTATCCTTTGTGATCCTATGCTGGCTACTGGTAATTCTATCATTCTTAGTTATAAAAAATTATTATCTCATGGTGTTCCTAAGCAATTACATATCGCATCAATTATAGCTTCTCAAACTGGAATAGATGACGTATCTAGAAATATTGACCATCCTGATTTCCATATTTGGTCTGCTGCTATTGATGAGCGACTTGATGAAAATTATTACATTGTACCTGGGTTAGGGGATGCTGGTGATCTGGCTTTTGGTAAAAAAGAATAATTAGCTTTAATTTTTATTTTAATTTAGTAGAAATATTCTCGCATGGTTAGTGTTTTAAGTTTTTTATTTAAAAACTTCTATTTACTTATAATTGCTGCTACTAAATTTATGTTTACTACTACTACAGCTAAAGTTGCGGGATTAAATTTTTATGAAGCTTTTTCTGTAACTGCTCTTGGTGGCATAATGGGTTACTTTTTCTTTTATTATCTTTTTGACGGTGTCATACGTTTATACAACATTATTTCTAATCATTACAAAAATCCTGATAAACCGCAAAAACCTAAAAAAAATGTTCCTTATAAAAAAAGAAAAAAATATGTCAAGTGGGTAAGACATTACGGTTATTGGGGATTGATAGTTTTCACTCCTTGTTTTATTTCTATTCCATTAGGAGCTTTTTTGCTTAGAAGATATTTCCCTCACAAACGTGGAAAAGATTTGATTGTTTCTTTTGCTATCGTCATATGGGCAAGTATTTATACCTTTGCTTTATATTTTAATGAAATGCTTAATATTTTATGAGAAAATTATCTTTATTATATGAAAATATTAAAATAGCTATTTCTGCTATTTTCACTCATAGAACGAGGGCTATTATCACTATTTTAATAATTGCTTTTGGTATAATGGCTTTAGTCGCCATATTATCATCAATAGATGCCATCAAAATGTCGTTTTCAGAAAGTTTTTCGCGCATAGGTGGACAAAGCTTTTCTATCACAGAATTACCACAAAATAATTCTGAAAATAAAAATGATAGAATAGAAAAAACTCCTATTTCCTACGTGGAAGCTGTAAATTTTAAAAATCATTTCGATTATCCAGCTATTGTTTCTATTTATACTACTATAGCTGATCTTTTCACTCTTCGATCTCAATATGCAGAGACTAATCCTAATATTCAATTAACTGCTGTTGATGAAAATTATCTAAAATCTTCTGGATTAACTCTCGAAAATGGCAGAGATTTTTTGCAACAAGATATAGAATCTTCTAAACAATATGTAATATTAGGTAAGGAGCTCGCTAACAATTTATTCCCTTATGAAATTGATGCTATACAAAAAGAAATTAATATTCAGGGAATTCGTTTTACTGTGATAGGAGTTTTAGAAAAAAAAGGTTCATCATTAGGTAGTAATATTGATAGGATGTGCATTATACCCATCACAACTGCAAAAAAATATTTTATCAATGCTGAAACCAGACATCGCATTAATGTGATGGTACCTGATGCTTCTAAATTGGATGAAGCAATAGATGCTGCTACAAGTCAGTTTAGGCAAATTAGAAAGTTAAGTGTAAAGCAAAAAGATAATTTCCAAATACGAAAAAGTGATTACATCGTTAATACACTTATGGATAATATTAAATATCTAAGTGGTGCTGCTGTAGTTTTAGGATTAATTACTCTTTTAGGTTCTACAATAGGTTTGATGAATGTACTGCTTGTAAGTGTTACTGAAAGAACTCAAGAAATAGGTATTAGAAAAGCATTGGGAGCAAAAAGAACTGATATTAAAACTCAATTTTTTATTGAGAGTATCATCTTAGGACAATTAGGTGGTATCTTGGGAATAATTTTAGGAGTCTTGAGTGGTAATCTGGTAGCATATCTATTAAAAATAGGAACAGTATTGCCGTGGGCATGGATGATTTTAGGATTGGTCATTTGTTTGATTGTTAGTATTTTAGCAGGTCTTTTGCCAGCATCTAGAGCTGCTAAGTTAAATCCTATAGAATCTCTTCGTTATGAATAAATTAAAAAATAAAAATTTTATTCCTCTAATTTTATTAATAATGCTTCTAGCTACTTCTTGTAGTGTGCCAAAGATGTATCCAGATAAAAAATTTATTATTAAAAATGAAATTAAAATTAATTATGATACATTAGATACATTTCAAACAATTAATAAATCTGATTTTAATTCATTTGTTCGATTGAAACCAAATAGAAAATTCCTTTTCATTTTTAGATTTTATAGCTCTATTTATGCTTTTGCAGATCTGAAATTAGAGGATAGATCTAGTATAAAACAACAAAAATATGATGAACGAATAGCAAAGAAAAAAGAAAAAGGTAAAAAAATAAATTATGAAAGAGAACAAAAAAAATTAAATAAAGGCCTAAGAAATTATCTTTTAAATCAAGTGGGTGAACCTCCTACATTTTATGATCCACATATTTCAAAAATATCTACTGAACAAATGCAATTATTTGCTAAAACAAAAGGATATTTTTATGCAAAAGTCTCTGATAGTTTAATAATGTCTAGAAAAAATAGATATACTCTACGTTATGAGATCAATCTAGGTAGACCTTATATCATATCATCAATAGATTGGACATTCCTCGATACCAGCATTGACCAAAATATTTTAAAAAATTTATTTGTAAAACCTTTCAATTATAACAATGTTTTTTTAATTAATAATATTAATTGGCAATATTTGAATAATTCATTTGCTTTAACAGTTTTAGATTATGCCGCAGAGCTACCATTAAAAACTGGTATTATCTACGATGAAAATTTATTAGATGAAAATAGAAATTTGCTTGCTACTCATTTGAGAAATAATGGATATTATAATTTTTCTAAAACATTTATCCAATATGAGGCAGATACTACATTAGGCAATTATAATATGCATATTAATACTTTGATTTTCCCATATCAAAAAAAACTTAACGATACAATTATTTCTTTACCTTTTCAAAAATATAAAATCAGTAAAATATATATTAATTTGGGATATAATCCATTATTGAGTAAAGAAGAGTTGAAATTAGACACTGTATTATATATTTCCACTTTGAATGCAGATACATTTTATTTTGTTTATCCAGATAATTTTTATTTTAAACCAAAAGTGATAGAAACTAAGATAACTCTTAAACCTAATCAATATTATTCTGAACAAAGAGGTTATAGGACTGAGTCGCTTTTGCTGGATATACCTATTTTTAGTAATACTCAGGTAGAATATATACCAGATTCATCGCGACAAGGTAATTTTTTAGTTGCAAATGTTAATATTAATAGATATGACTTGCAAAGATGGGGTATTGATTTTGAAACTACTACATCTAGTGGTATTTATGGAGTTAATACTACCATATCTTATCTTAATAGATCTATTTTCAATGGTGGTGAATTATTATTGTTTCAAGCCAAAGGTGGTTTAGAAGTAGAACAATTATTTAGCAGCAATAATCTTTTCAGAGCTTATTATTTCGGAGCAGATTTATCTTTATCTTTCCCAAAACTGATGATACCTTTTATAAAAAATGTTCAAACAACTGTAAATACAAAACCTAGTACTCAAATACAATTATCCTATTTATTCCAAAAAAGAATACAATATGATCGTACTCTCATCGCAGCTAGTTATAATTTGCAATTCAATGAGACCAGGTATAAATATCATCAAATTCAAGTACCATACATTAATTTAATTAAAATAAAACCTGATAGTGCTTATAGCGAAGTGATAAATTCACTCCCTAGCAGATTGAGGTATGGCTACGAAGATTATTTATCTGTAGGTGCTAGATATAGCTATACTTTATCTAATAAGACAAAAAATAATGAAAGAACTCCATATTTATTTTTTAGGTTTAATGGAGAAACTAGTGGAGAGCTCTTCTGGCTATATTATCAAATATTTCCATTAAATACTGACCAGATAGGAGCATTAAAAGTGTGGAATATACCTTATGCTCAATTTATAAGAACTGATGCTGATTTTAGGATATATTTCCCTGGAGAGAAATATGTTTTATCTGTTATTAGAGCATTTATAGGTATGGGCTATCCATATAAAAATAGTATGTATATGCCTTTTGAGAGAACATACTCTATCTCTGGTCCCTCTGAAATACGTGCTTGGCCTTATAGGTCTATAGGTCCAGGTGAATATATTTCTACTAATAATAAAGATTCTTTGATAGAACGTGGTTCAGAAATTGCTGCTATTCTAAATCTAGAAACTCGATTCAAAGTATATAATTTTATTAATTTAGCTCTATTTGTAGATTTAGGTAACGGATGGTCTGTTAGGAATAATGCTCTTTATCCTGGTGGTAAATTTGAATGGAATAAATTTTATAAACAAATATATGTGGGTACTGGAGTAGGACTCAGATTAGATTTTAATATTATTGCTATTCGTTTCGATTTTGGATTTCCTGTATTTAACCCTTCTATGCCTATAGATAATAGATGGTATTCATTTAAAAAATCTATGAATAATATGAATTTTAATTTTGGCATAGGTTATCCATTCTAAAAAAATTAAAAAAATTTTTTGGCAATTCAACTTTTTATATAATTTTGCCAAGCAAAAATTAAAAAAATATGGAAGCAGAGATTATTCATTATGACATTCCATTATGGGCAATTATCCCATTTGTACTAATGCTTTTAGCTATTGCTATATGTCCATTAGCCTTCCCAGCATGGTGGGAAAAAAATAAAAATAAATTATTGGTTTCACTGCTTTTAGGTGTACCTACAGCCATATGGATGATAGCTCAAGGACTTTCATCCAATTTAGCAGATTCACTAATTTTTGACTATCTACCATTTATCATACTTCTAGGATCTTTATTTACTATTACAGGAGGAATACATTTGAGAGGTGATATAGAGGCTAAGCCTGCACATAATTTAATCTTTTTAGCTTTAGGTGCTGTACTTGCCTCATTTATGGGAACTACTGGTGCAGCAATGTTGCTTATCAGACCATTAATAAAAACTATTTCAGAGAGACAATATAAAACACACACAATATTGTTTTTCATAGCTATAGTAGCTAACTGCGGTGGCTTGCTTACTCCATTAGGTGATCCTCCATTATTCTTACTTTATTTACGTGGAGCACCTTTTACATGGTTTTTTAATCTTTGGAAAGAATGGGCTTTTGTAAATGGATTATTGTTGTTAATTTATTTTTTAGTGGATACATACTATTACAAAAAGGAATCTCCCGAAAATATTAAATTTGATAAAGCAAATAAAGAACCATTAAGATTAGAAGGCAAATTAAATTTCTTAGCTCTAATAGGTATTGTTTTGTCAGTAGCTTTTTTGAATCCTCATTATATTCCAGCAATGGAAGGAAATGAATATATGAGTTTTATCAGAGAGGGTGCGATGCTATTGTGTGCTTTATTATCGTTATATTTCACTCCTAAACAAGTGAGAAAAGATAATTTCTTTACTTGGCAGCCCATCATAGAAGTAGCATTTTTGTTTTTAGGTATATTTACTACTATGGCTCCAGCATTATTATATTTAGAGTCTAATGCAGCTTCATTTGGCCTAACTCAACCATGGCAATTTTATTATGCTACGGGTGCTTTAAGTTCATTTTTAGATAATGCTCCTACTGCTATTTCGTTTTATCAATTAGCATACGGCCTGGCTAGTGCTCATCAAGGCACTTTAGTCGCTGGCATCTCCGAAGAATTATTAGCTGCTATATCTATTGGTGCAGTAATGTTCGGTTCTATGACTTATATAGGCAATGGACCTAACTTCATGGTGAAATCTATTGCCGAAGAAAACAAAATTAAATTACCCAGCTTCTTTGGCTATATGTTTAAGTTTTCATTGATAGTATTATTGCCAGTTTATATAATTGCACAATTATTATTTATATAAAATTTAACATTGCAATAAAAAAAGGGGCATATATGCCCCTTTTTTTATTGTATGCTTATCTACAGCAATAGATTTTATGTTTATTAATGATATGGTGTTTCACCATTCTGATTATTGTATTTATGAAAATGGGAAAACAGTGCTTTATCAACTTTAGCAGTTGTCTGAAATACTTAGTACAATCTCAGAAGAAAATCAAGGTTGTCTATCTCGATTAAATTAGGTGTACAATATTTGTATATTTTATTATTTATCCTCGTTTATTAAATCATCAATCTCATCTAAATGTAATTTAAAATGTCGAAGAAAATCGATAATCATTGCTCTAAGAGAAATATTACCATAATTTGATTCTGAAACCCATTCATTATCAAGCTTTGTAGGGTCGACATTTAAAATCAAATGGACTATATGTAAATGAGAATATTTCCACAGTTGAATCATATTTTCCCATTTTTCATCTTGATAGTTTTGAATTGCAATCCACTTGTCATTATTGCCATTTGTTGCATAGTTCGGGAATATAAACGGACTCTTTTGATATTGTAAATGAACAATCCGATGTGTATTATTTGATGCAGAATCAATCATATGCCCAAGAATCTGTTTGATTGTCCTGTTTTGAATATTGCGTCTTTGGGTTATTAAATCATTTGACAAGCCACTTAATTTCGGCTCCCACTCATCTATCAAGATTAATATTTCTTGAGCAATTGGTTCAAATTCTTTTATCATAATACTAATATTTTTCGCTATAAAACCTTTAAAATTATTACATTCTTAATTAAAGTTTTTATAGCATTACTACTAACTTATATATAAATAATAAAATATTTTTTAAAATAGAGCCTAATCTAATACGCTCGAGCAAAAAGTACTCTATGTTTAGATGGATTTCCTGTAAGTATGCAAGTGCCATTTTCTGATTTTAGATCTAAAGGTATTAGCCTAATAGTAGCTTTAGTAAGTTCTTTAATTTTTAATTCTGTTTCAGTAGTACCGTCCCAATGCGCCCACACGAAATTGCCATTTTCTATTTTTTCTACAAACTCATCCCAATTGTCAGCATAATAAGTGCGAGTTTCTCTAAAAGCAAGAGCTTTATTATATAAATTTTGCTGAATGTTTTCAAGATAATTTTTAACATTTTCTACAATATTTTCTTGCGAAAAGATTTGTTTTTCACCAGTGTCTCGTCGAGCAAATTCTATAGTGTTATTCGCTAAATCTTTAGGACCCAGAGCTAGTCTGAGAGGGACTCCACGCATTTCCCATTCTGCAAATTTCCACCCTGGTGAGTTATCATCACTATCATCCAGTTTCACTCTAATGTTATTATTTAATAATTGGTTTTTGATATTATTTAATTTTTCCAAGACCAAAGATTTTTCTTCCTCAGTTTTAAATATAGGTATTAAAATTACTTGAGTAGGAGCTAATCTTGGCGGTAATACTAGACCTTTGTCATCGCTATGAGTCATAATAATAGCTCCTATTAATCTAGTAGAAACTCCCCAACTAGTAGCCCACACATATTCTAATTCATTATTACGATTAAGGAATTTCACATCAAAAGCTTTTGCAAAATTTTGTCCTAAAAAATGACTTGTTCCAGCTTGAAGAGCTTTGCCATCTTGCATCATTGCTTCTATACAATAGGTCTCTTCTGCTCCTGCGAAGCGTTCATTAGCAGTTTTTATGCCTTTTATTACTGGTATAGCCATGTAATCTTCAGCAAATTTTGCATAAATATTTAGCATACGTTCAGCTTCTTCTATGGCTTCTTGCCTTGTAGCATGAGCAGTATGTCCTTCTTGCCATAGAAATTCTGTTGTTCGTAAAAATAATCTAGTACGCATTTCCCATCTTACTACATTTGCCCATTGATTGATTAATAATGGTAAATCTCGATATGACTGAATCCAATTTTTATATGTACTCCAGATAATCGTCTCCGAAGTAGGACGCACTACTAGCTCTTCTTCTAATTTAGCATCTTCATCTACTATAAGTCCACGTGAATTAGGATCTTTCTTTAATCTGTAGTGCGTTACTATAGCACATTCACTAGCAAAGCCCTCTACATGTTCTGCTTCTCTACTAAAAAATGATTTAGGAATAAATATAGGAAAATATGCATTAGTATGTCCTGTATCTTTAAACATTTTGTCTAGAGCAGATTGTATGTTTTCCCATAAACTAAAACCATAAGGCTTTATCACCATACAACCTCGTACAACCGAATTTTCTGCTAAATTTGCATGCTCTATAATATCTAAATACCATTGAGAATAGTCTTCATTTCTCGGTGTTATAGCTTTTTTCATATCAGTATTTTAATTAAATATTTTGCAAAATTATAATTTATAGTTTAATTGACAAGAATTTAAAAATCAAATAATTTTACCTTTTATATTATAAACACTGACTCTATTTCATAAAATCTGCTAAATATTTTCTTTATAATATCGATGCAAAGACTAATATTTACTTCAATATCTGAATTTATTACTATAAAATAATGAATTTTTTTGAATATTTTTTGTAAACTAATCATTAATAATTCGTAAACATTTTATATTTTTAATTTAATTTTGTAAAAAAATAATTATGAAAAGGAATATTTTAATTATAATAGTTTTGAGTATTATTACGTTGAGCTGTGTGCCAGCCAGACAATATGAAGATGAAAAAGCTAAACGACAAAGCTTAGAAGCAGATTTGCAACAACTACAACAAAATTATTCAACTGTAGAAAATAAAAATAAAGAACTCGAGGCTAGAATAGCTGAATTAGAGAAAGAAATTAAATATTTAAAACTTGATACCTTAAACTCTGGAATAGCATATAGGAAGCTAACTACAGAATATGATAAACTTTTGCAACTTTATGAAATATTAGATAAGAAAAATAAAGAATTATTGCAAACCAATGTGAATGAAACTCAAAAAATTAGCAATGAGCTTTCGATGACTAAAGAACAATTAGAAGCTAAAGAAGCACAATTATTAAAATTAGAACAAGAGCTGAATAATAAAAAACAAACTTTAGATAAACTAGAACAAGAACTGACAGAAAAAGAAAAACGAATTGTTGAACTAGAAAACATGTTAGCACGTAGAGATAGCACACTAAAAGATTTAAAAAACAAAATATCATCTGCTTTGTTTAATTTCGAAAATAAAGGATTAAATGTAGTAATGAAAAATGATAGGATATATGTTTCTCTAGAAGAAAGTTTAATGTTTCCATCGGGTAGCTGGGCTGTAGATAAAAGAGGTGAGGAAGCACTTTCGCAATTAGCAAAAGTTTTAGAAGCGAATCCTGATATTAGTATTTTAGTTGAAGGGCATACTGATGACGTGCCATATAGAGGACGTGGAGAAATAAAAGATAATTGGGACCTCAGTGTAATGAGAGCAACTGCTGTAGTAAAAATATTATTACAAAAGGCTAAAATAGATCCTTCTAGAATAACTGCTGCTGGCAGAGGAGAATATGCACCTGTAGATCCTGCAAAAACAGCTGAGGCTAGACAAAAAAATAGACGTACAGAGATTATACTTACTCCCAATATGGACGAACTTTTAAAAATCCTAAATACTGATTAAGTATAAATATATAAAAATATAAATATTCTTCTATTACATTAGATGTTTAATTAATTTTAGTACTGTGAATTTAAAAGAAATGATTAAGTATCTTATTAGTATTCTAAAATGTCGATGAGTTTATACAGTTAAAAGTTTAAACAAAAAAAACTAAATTTTCATTATTTAATAGGGTAAACTTTAGGATATTTGTATTTAAACTCATATTTTTCGATAGGACCGAGTATATGATAAAGGAAATCATAGTAAGGTTCAGAAATTTCGAATTCATCTGGATTATAATAATCTAAAGGAAGTGGTAAATTGCCTATATTGCCCATATCGATAGCCGTAGTATTATACTCTTCAATGTATGGGAAGCTTTCTATTCTTTTAAGTACAGGCATTTTGCCATAATCTTCTCTAAGCAAAAGGTCTAAAACCTTATCTGCTAATGCTACTGTAAGTTTTCTGTCATATTCGAAGCATTTACCACTACGAGCGTAGTAACCAATTATTTGTGCTCTAGCATCAATTTTTAGTTTTTGAGAGATTTCATTAGCAATGACACCACTAATGCCACCCAAACGTGGATGACCATATTCATCAGTCTCAGTGCTAGCATACACTTCCTCGACTTGGCCAGTTTGATCATTATACCAACGAGTGCCCTCTGATACAGCTATAATCAAATAATTATTTTCTTGATATTTTTCTTTTACTTTTTCGAAAAATTTTTCTTTTCTTTCTTTATTAATCTCGAATTCTGGGATTAAAGCCATATCTGCAAATCCATAAGAAGATGTACCAGTAAGCCATCCAGCGTGACGTCCCATAACTTCTAGTACCATTACTCTGTTATGAGAAGATGCAGTAGTACGAATTTTTTGAGTATATTCTACGACAGAATTAGCTGCAGATGGGAACCCTGGACAAAGGCATACTTCTATATCCTTTCCTTTATATCCATGAATAGTTGTAGTACGTAAATCGTTATCAATAGTTTTTGGAAAACCAATAACAGGAATTCTCTCTTGCTCCCATAATTTTTTAGCAGCACCATTAGTATCGTCACCACCAATAGTTACTAAAATATCTATACCATAGCGATCAAGATTAGTGAGTACTTGATCTACGCGGCTTTCTGGATTTTTTTTAGAAGGAAAAGGATTTGTCCGACTAGATTTCAATGCAGTACCACCACATTTACCGTCAAAAGGTTGATTAGTCAGATCTACAATATCTCCTTCACCTAATAATCCTTTCCAACCTTGTCTAATGCCATATACCTTGGCTCCAAGTATAGATACATGATTACGTATCTGTTCTATTGAAGAATTGAGAGCTGGTGTATCTCCACCACCTGTCAATATACCTACTGTTTTACCTTCTAAAAATCTTTTTTCCATAAATATTAATTTTTTAAATACTTAATTATATTATTTTTCGAAACTTTTACCTGTTCTCCACTAATCATATTTTTAATAGATACCTCATCATTAGCTATTTCTTCCTCACCTACGATAATCACATATTTGTATTTCGATGCATCAGCATAATTAAATTGTTTCTTTATTTTAGCATTATCAGGATATAAATCTGCTTTCAGATTTTCTTTTCTTAAATTTGATAATATTGATAAACAGTAGCTGAGATAATTTTCGCCAAAATTTATTATCAATATTTTATTATCATTGATAATATTATCGGGGAATTTATTTAATTTTTCCATAATATCATATATGCGTTCAGCACCAAAGGATATACCTACACCAGAGACATTATTTAAACCAAAAAGAGCTGTCAGATTATCATATCTACCACCTCCACATATACTACCAAGTGATACCTCATCACAAACAACTTCAAAGATAGTACCGGTATAATAATTTAACCCTCTAGCAAGTGTAATATCTAAAATTTGCTTATTTTGAAGTTCTAAAAAACTTAAATTATCAAAAATAATTTTCAATTCATTGAGCCCGGCTTTGCCTATGTCATTATTTATAAATATTGAATCTAAATAATTTATTATTTCTCCCCAATCTTTATTATTTGAGCTGAAATTTATTAAATTTTTAAGTTTTGAAATTTTTTCATCATCCCACGCATCATTTTTAAATAAGTCTAAGACACCATCTAATCCTATTTTATCTAATTTATCTAAAATAGTAGTAAAATTCATAAATTCATCATCATCTAGCTGTAACCAATAAGCTATGCCTTGCAATATTTTTCTATTATTTATTTTAGTAATAGTCTCTACATTCAGTTCTGTGAAAACTTCATCTACAAGAGATATTAGTTCTATTTCAGCAAGAAGAGAGTCTGTCCCAATAATATCTACATCACATTGATAAAATTCACGATATCTACCTTTTTGTGGCCTATCTGCTCGCCATACTGGTTGAATTTGGTATCTTTTAAAAGGGAAATTAATTTCATTTCTATGCATTACAACATATCTAGCTAGGGGTATAGTAAGATCATACCTGAGTCCTTTATCACATAAATATTCCATCCATTTTTTGGTATCTTTGTTGTGCCATAGCTCATCAGGTATATCTTTTAGAAAATCACCTGAATTTATAATTCTATAAATAAGTTTGTCACCCTCATCACCATATTTACCTAACAATGTTGTTAAGTTTTCCATTGCTGGTGTCTCTATTGGTAAAAAATTATGTAATTCAAAGATTTTTTTTAGTGTATCAAAAATAAAATTACGTTTTTTAGCCTGATCTGGGTTAAAATCTCTTGTCCCACTAGGAATAGATGGTTTTATAATGGACATTTTTTATGCAAAGTTAAAAAAAATTATGTGTTTTTAAAAGGAATAAAATAATAATAAAATAAAAAAGGTCTCAAGCGGATTCGAACCGCTGTACACGGTTTTGCAGACCGTTGCCTAGCCACTCGGCCATGAGACCAATTATTTTTGCAAAGATAAAAATATTTTTTTAAATGAATTAATAAATTCTTAATAGAAATATTCTTAATTTTGCATTTACAAATAATTGTAATAAAAACATGATAATAACACAAGATATTACAAAGCTTTATGGTAAACAAAAAGCACTAGATAAAGTCTCTTTTGAGATTAAAGATCATACTATTGTTGGTATTCTAGGACCTAATGGAGCAGGCAAAACAACCCTTCTTAGAATTCTAACAGGTTATATGCCACCTACAGAAGGTAGAGCAGAATTGATGGGCATAGACATTAGAAATGATATTAAAAAAATTCAGAAAAATATTGGCTACCTACCTGAACATAATCCTCTTTATCTTTCAATGTATATTAAAGAATTTTTGAATTTTGTAGCAAATATATATAAAATAAGTAATAAAAAACAAAGAATTGATGAAGTAATAGAGATGGTAGGATTGCAAAATGAAATTAATAAAAAAATTAATCAATTATCGAAAGGCTATAGACAACGCGTAGGCTTAGCTAAGGTGATGCTGCATGACCCACCCATTCTTATTCTCGATGAACCCACTTCTGGACTAGATCCTAATCAAATAATAGAAATACGAGATTTGATAAAAACTTTAGGAAAGAAAAAAACGGTGTTACTTTCGACACATATTATGCAAGAGGTAGAATATATGTGTGATAGAGTGATAATCCTAAATAAAGGTAAAATAGTCGCAGATTCACTAACAAAAGATATAGGCATTTATCAAGCTAATCAAATAAAAATAGAAGTTAGATTTGATAAAAGAGCAGAAACTAGCTTTTTTAATTCACTTATTGGCATCATATCGTATCAGGCCTTACCCAATAATTCATATGAAATATTAGCAGAGAATGATGCTAAAGTGAATGAACAAATTTTTGAAAAAGCTATAAAAAACAATTTAAAAATATTAGAATTAAAGAT
>JAGPGB010000205.1 GCA_018056215.1 Bacteroidales bacterium
AACCATCTGCACTCGCACCTTTGGTAATAATGAAATTAGTGCATGCATATGAGCTATATGCACTCGCAAACAACAATAATGTTAATAACAAAACTTTGCTTTTCATAAATTTATTTTTTACTTTAATAATAATTTAACATAATATATTACTTATTTAATTAGTTGAATGAAAGCCTTACCATCTTGATTTTCAATAATTTTATATGCAGGTGTTTGTGTTAAAGATATTATACATGCGTGGTGAACGCTTAAAACCTTGTCTTGTAAATCATTATCTGATTCTAATGGTAAAATTTTTAATTTAAGCTTATCTTTCAATATGTCAATAGGAATATGCCTGTCATGAGATAATGTTAATGCATGACTTCCAAGTTCTTTGATTATTTCGCTAATAATTATATTCGTTTTTTCTTTATTTTCTTTTACTTCATTAGCAAACATATTTGATTTTAACCACTCAGTAACCATAGTTTCAGACCATTTAATAGCTTTTTCACATTCTCCAATTAATGTAGGTGAATATCTCGATAAAATTGTTTGCCAAACAGGTATAGTTTTTGGGTTTTCTGCTACTTCTTTTTTTGCTCTTTCAAATTCTTCAATAATACCATGTGCCGGTATTCCATTTATTTGTGGATCTATAGGTCCTAAATTAGAATGTTTGCCCATAATAATACTTTGACAAGAACAAGCAATCATTGTTCCTGCTGACATAGCTATTTGTGGAACTATCGCTCTAATATCATTACCAAAAATTGATTTCAAATAATGTACAATTGATTCTGTAGCTCCAATAGAACCACCTGGGGTGTGTAATATTAAATCTAGTCCCTTAGATTTATCAAGACCATTTATAGTAGACATGAACCCCATTTTATCCGTATCAACGATATCAAACCTAAATCCATACTGCTGCAAATTACTTTTTTGTAACCACCCAGAATAATAAACTATCACATTTCTACCTGTTTTTACAGATAACTCTTTTATGTATTTCCTTCTAATATAATCAAATACATTAGGTTGTGAGCCAATTTCTTTTAATATATCGTCCCAAGTAGGCATGTTTATTCAATTGTATATCCTATGTTAGAATTATTAGATAATCTTGTCCAATGAAATTCTATGTTTTCTAATAAATTAGGTATTTTTTTTAATTCAATTTCTTCATTTATTTTTAAGTTAGAATAATCCTCCTCCTCAATATTAATACCAAGCATTTTATAAAATTCAATTGCCTCATTAACCTTTTGTTGTTTTATTTTTTCGTATTCCATTTTTTTTATATTTAATAATAATTACTTTTGGCAAATTTACATAAAAATTTTCGATTCACAGGAAAAATTTACATTAAAAATTAACTTTGCTTTTCATAATTTTATTTTTTTACTTTAATTTTTAACAATTTTAATCGTCTTATTTATATTTTTATCTTTTAATTGCATAATGTATATGCCACTTGGAAAAGGTTTAAAGTCAATTGTGTAAATATTATTATTTATTATACCATTATATATTTCATTTCCTAATAAATCGTAAACACTTACTTGTGAATTAATAGGAGCTTTAAGATATAAAAATTCATTAACAGGATTAGGATAAGCTCGCGAAGCTTGTAAATCATTATCACTCAATCCACCAGTAGTAGAAATAGATATAGCATCTATAGAGCCTTCTGCACCATCACGACCATAATATACAAATGCTAATTTCAGATTGTTACTACCAATGTAATCTGATAAGTCTACTTGAGCATTTACCCATTCCCAGCTATCCCAAGTAGATGTATCTGTAGTCATTTCAGTCCAGATAGTGTCTGTGAAATTTATACCATCAGTAGCAGCTACTACATAAAGATCATAATTATTATACGGCTTTATGCCCCAATATTTAGACATTTGAAAGTAAAAGTTCAAAACTGCAGTCTGATAGCCAAACAGATTGATAGATTTTGTTATTAACCATTCATTTTGCCATTTGGATGTATCTGACTCATCATACAATACATGAACAAAATATTGACCATCAAGAGGGAAACTACTAGCTTTTTCCCAAGTATATGAGCTGTCATTTATTATTTGTGACCAATCAGTGGGAGGAAATTCTACTCCTTCGAAGCTTTCCCAAAAGATCATAGCATCTTTCAAATACATATTGTAATTAGGTTCAGATGTACTAGTATTCATTTTAGATTGAGCTGATAAAAAAGTAAAAAAACAAACCAATATGGTTGTTATTAAAAAATTTTTCATAAATTCAATAAATTATTTGTGGCAAAGTTATATAATATTTTTCAGAAAAAATAAGAAAAGTATTAAATGAATTTTTTTATTTTCTTTTGTAAAAAAAATATGAAAAAATTATTAGCTGAATTAAAAATTTTTTTAATGAGAGGTAATGTGGTAGATATGGCAGTAGGTATAATAATAGGAGCTGCTTTTGGCAAAGTAGTATCTTCATTTGTAAATGATGTTCTAATGCCTCCAATATCTATATTAATAGGTAATACTAATTTTTCGGATCTTAATATTGTGCTGAAACAAGCTGTAGTAGAAGGATCTACAATAGTATCACCTGCTATCACATGGAATTATGGTAATTTTATCCAAACTATCATAGACTTCATAATAGTAGGCACTGCCGTCTTTTTTGTAATCAAAGCCATGAATGAGCTGAGCCATAAAAAAGAAGAAGAACCTGCCAAAACACTAAAACCCACTAATGAAGAAAAAATATTATCAGAAATTAGAGATTTATTGAAAAAAGAAAAATAAATTTTTTGAATTAAACGTTTAAGTAATAATTGTCTTTATCTTGTGAACTCTGCGATTTCATTGTGCTATCAGTGGGTAATATTCTATATATAAGTTCTTATTATATTTTTTAGCATAAAGACCACAAAACTTCATATGTAAAGAGCACAAAGAGAGAGCTATTTTGGTGTTATTATCTAAATGCTTAATTCGATAATTTTTTAATTTATTTACATACCCCTTTAGTGAAATGAGTGATACCATGACTAGCAGCCACGCAGTCATTAGAATATGTTACTCCATCACAACCGCAAACAGGATCATAATTTTGTGGACAAATACCAGA
>JAGPGB010000206.1 GCA_018056215.1 Bacteroidales bacterium
CCTCTCATCTTTCGCTCAAAACTTTTAAAAAACCTATTAATATTATAAGTATTCGTTACAATATATTTTTTGTTTTAATTAATTATGATAATACAATTTTATCAAAATTATATTTTCCACAATAAACATTACAAAACCATTATTTTCTTGTAACAATATAAAATTTTATTACACACTTAAAACGTTGTAGAACAAATTTTAAAGATTAAAATTATTTTTTATCAGATCTACACTGTCAAGCTTTTCCCACGGGAAAAAAGTTATCTTTTTATAATATTTTGTTTGTCCATTGACAATTCTTTTTTCTGCATCTTTATGTAGCTCACTTACTTCTATTTCTTTTTCATAAACATCTCTGCCGAAATGTCCATATGAAGCAGTGGGTAGATATATAGGATTTGTTAATGCAAATTTTTTGATAATGCCATAAGGTGAAAGATCAAACAGATGAAATAGCTTATCAGCTATTTTTTTATCACTCATTGGCACTTTAGCAGTTCCATAAGTATTTACATAAAGAGAGATTGGTTGAGCTATGCCAATAGCATAAGATATTTGTAATAACATTTTATCGGCTAATCCAGCAGCTACAGCATTTTTAGCTATATAACGTAGTGCGTATGCGGCAGAACGATCTACTTTTGATGGATCTTTACCGCTGAAAGAACCACCACCATGAGCACCATGTCCACCATAAGTGTCTACAATGATTTTACGTCCTGTTAAACCAGTATCTCCATGAGGTCCACCAATAGTAAATTTACCTGTTGGATTTATTAATAATCTGAAATCATTTTGATCAAAAAGTTTTCTAACTTCTTCAGGTACTACATTAGATGCTTTTACTTTGGGAATCAGATATTGTCTGATGTCTTGTTCAATGGCTTTTTGCATCTCTTCAGAGGTTTTCCAAATATCATCATGTTGGGTAGATATCACTATAGTATTTATTTTTGTGGGGATATTATTATCGTCATATTCTAATGTTACTTGCGATTTGCTATCTGGTCCCAAATATTGCATTACTTCCCCTTCTTTTCTGATATTAGCTAACTCTTGTAATATTATATGTGCTACCTCAATAGATATAGGCATATAATTTTTCATCTCATTACAAGCATAGCCAAACATCATACCTTGATCGCCAGCTCCTTGGTCCTCAGGTTTTTGTCTTATAACACCAAGTCTAATATCAGGAGATTGCTCATGTAGTGTAGATATGACACCACAAGAATTATACTCAAAAAAATATGTACTTTTTGTATAGCCTATTTTTTTAATAATTTCTCTTGCTAACTTATGATGATCTATCCATGCATTAGTAGTTACTTCACCAGAAATAATAACTACCCCAGTAGTTACTAATATTTCACAAGCTACTTTTGATTCTGGATCTTGCCTTAGAAATTCATCTAATAACGCATCACTAATCTGATCTGCTACTTTATCAGGATGTCCTTCTGATACGCTCTCTGAAGTAAATAAGTATGACATATTTTTGATTTTTTTTATTTTAATTGCGAAATTAATTATTTTTTTAAATATAAGAAGTTTGTAGGGAGACAGGGTGATGAGTAGAGGGAGAGACAAGGAGAATAGGAGAAAAGGTGAAAGGGTTAAGTTGATGAGTTTAAAAGTTTAAGCAAGATGTTTAAACTATGATAAACTTAAATTATCTTCTACAAATGAACACAAATATCCACAAATATCTATTTTAAACTACATTAAACTTTGTTAAACTACTTTAAACTATTTAGTAAATCATAGTCTATCATTTTAATCATTTGGAAATCAGTGGTTCGGACCGTTTATTACTCTAAATTTATAATCATTTTATCAAATTTTTTAATTTTTCTCAAAAATTATTATTAATTTTATTTTTTCTTTATTAAAAACTACAATTAAATGAATAACAGTAAATATACTGCTCAGCTGATCGATGATATCGAAAAAAATATCATTAAAACCATCAATATAGCTCAAAATAAGAAATTTTATAATATCAATGAAATTATTGACACTTTACCAACTTCTTTTGCAGAGAATCATATTTTGCAGGAAGCATTTTTTCAATATGAAGATTTAAAAAATAAATTCTATCAAACTGGATCATTAGATTCCAATGATTTACTAAAGCTAAAAAATCAATTTCAAATTATCATTGACAATATAAGAGCAGATGCTTCACAGCAATCTTATTTATATTCATTGGTAAATCCGACACTCGATAATTCTATCCCTCAGATTGTGCGTAAGCCTTTTACAAATTATCATAATTTGTGTCATTTAAGAGGTATTATTAAAAATATTAATTATGAAGACGAAAAGATAATTTTAACTATACAAACTGCTAGTTCAGATGGACTATTTATAGATGAGATAGTAGTATATTTATTTGATCACAGCAAAAATAATTTATTATATCCTGATCTTACCAAATATGCATCGATACTAGAAATTGGTCAAGATATTTTCATACAAAATTGTACTTTTCTGAAAGGTAATGAATATTATTCTACTGCTGATACGCTGATAGTTTTATATCCCGACTACATAGTAGATGTGAGGGATGTAAGTGATGTACATATTTTCAATAATTCTTATCCACATTTTATAAAGTTAGTTCCTATCTATTCTATTATTAGGACTTTCGTAAATATTGATAATCCTCAGAAAATACAAAGTATTCTCATTGGTAATATATTAGGAGAGATTTTTGATGTTTACATAGCGAATGAAAAGGTTTCTGAAGCTAATTTGTTAGAAGCTTATAAAGATTTCATTGGTAAAAATATTTTTGAATTATTATTTTGGTATAATAATTCTGAAGGTGTAAATATAGATTTTCTGATAGACATTATCAAAAAAGAATATTTGTCTGGACTAGAGCTTATGTTACCTAGTATTAAAAGAGACAAAAGCTCTATAATGTATTTAGAACCTTTTTATATCAGTCGTTTTTATGGATTGCAAGGCAGAATGGATGCATTAGCATTTACAGAGAAAGGCAATAGTGCTAATATTTATGAGTTGAAATCTCATAAACCTAAAAATAAAAGTTATTTATATACAAAATCTCATGATGCTCAATTGATAT
>JAGPGB010000012.1:0-1445 GCA_018056215.1 Bacteroidales bacterium
CAACGTAGACAATTAAGTGAAAATTTACCATCTGGAGTGCTTTCTCCTACTTTTATATTTAGTTGTTTTTTAAATTCATCTAATATTTTTTCTGCACCTCTCACATAGCAAGCTGTACCTAGACAAATATTAATAGGATATTCTCCTTTAGGTACCATAGTGAAATAAGAATAGAATGTAACTATTCCATACACTTTAGCTGTAGGTATTTTCAATTCATTTGCTACAGCTTCTTGTACTTCACTAGGTAAGTAACCAAACTTATCTTGCAGTTTATGAAGAATATTTATTAGGTCACCTGCATTATAATTGAATTCTTTACACGTATCTTTAATGAACTGCAGTTGATTTTCGTGTAATTTTATTTTGATATGAGACATAATACCTCCTTGGTTTTTTTAATCATTTTCTATAATAATTTCTGGTTGTTTTTGGAAATATTTTGTGTGAAGTAATTCGTGAGATAGTTCACTCATTGGATGTCCTAGATACTCTTCATATAATTTGATTATATAAGGATTTTCGTGAGATTTCCTGAGAGGTAATCTTCTATCTTCTTCATAAATAGCTTTTTGTCTAGCTCTGATTATTTCACTCTTGCCATGATGTTGAGGTTGTCCACCACCTCCAATGCAGCCACCTGGACAAGCCATTATTTCTATTGCGTGAAATTCACTTTTACCAGCTTGTATTTCTTCTAAAAGTTTACGTGCATTACCTAATCCATGAGCTATGCCAATATTTAGTTTTAGACCATCGAAATCTACTGTTGCTTTTCTTATCCATTCCATACCACGTAACTCTTCGAATTCAATTTTAGGTAAAGGTTTCTTAGTATAGAGTTCATAAGCTGTTCTCACAGCAGCTTCTATTACACCACCTGTAGTACCAAAAATAGCAGCAGCGCCTGTAGATTCGCCTAAAGGTCTATCAAAATCACTTTCTGGCAAACTATTGAAATCTTGAACTGTTTGTTTTATCAAGGTAGCTAGTTCACGTGTAGTGATGCTAATGTTAACATCTGGATCGTTATTTACTCTAAACTCTTCTCTTTGAGCTTCATATTTTTTAGCTACGCAAGGCATTACCGATACGACAACTAATTTTTCTCTTGGTGTATTAAGTTGTTTAGCAAAATAATTTTTGGCTACTGCACCAAACATTTGTTGTGGTGATTTAGCCGAACTAGGTATATCTAATAAGTCAGGGAAATTTTTCTCAAAGAAATTAACCCATGCTGGACAGCAAGAAGTTAAAATTGGTAACTTAACAGATTTATCACCATTTAAATATTTTGTTAGACGATTTAATAATTCAGTACCTTCCTCCATAATTGTTAAATCAGCAGCGAAATCTGTATCAAAAACGTAGTCAAATCCAAGTCTTTTAAGAGCAGTAACCATTTTACCAGTAACGATAGTGCCTGGTTTCATTCCAAATTCTTC
>JAGPGB010000012.1:1545-13730 GCA_018056215.1 Bacteroidales bacterium
TCTACCATACAAATTCTGCAACCAGCAGGTTTATTTTCTATACAGAAATCTTCTAATTTCATATGACATAAAGTAGGTATTTCTATATTTATCATTTTAGCTGCTTGTAAAATAGTAGTACTTTTAGGTACTTCTAATGGTATATTATTTATTGTTATATTAACAGTTTCCATATTGTATCCCCCTTTTTTAAATGATATAAACTGCATTAAATTTACATGTTTCTAAACAAGTACCACATTTGGTACATAAATCTTGATTGATCACATGAACTTGTTTACGTTCTCCTACAATGGCATTTACAGGGCATTTACGTGCACAAGCCATACAACCAGTACAATTTTCTGGATCAATATAATAGTGTATTAAATCCTTGCATTTGTTTGCTCTACATTTTTTATCTACTATATGCTCTACATATTCATCCCAGAAATTTTCTAAAGTAGATTGAACAGGATTAGGTGATGTTTGACCTAATCCACACAAAGCAGTATCTTTTATTACCATGCAAAGATTTTTTAGTAGCTCGATATCTTCCATAGTACCATTACCTTTAGTGATTTTATCTAAAATTTCACTTAATCTTTTATTACCAATTCTACAAGGAGCACATTTGCCACAGCTTTCTTCTACTGTGAAATCTAGATAAAATTTAGCAACAGATACCATACAGTCATCTTCATCCATTACTATCATACCTCCCGAGCCCATCATAGAGCCTGCTGCTACTAATGTCTCATATTCTATTGGAGTATCTAAATGTTTTTCTGTTAAGCAACCGCCAGATGGACCACCTGTTTGGACTGCTTTAAATTTTTTCCCATTTTTGATACCACCGCCGATTTCATATATAATTTCACGAAGAGTTATGCCCATTGGCACTTCTATTAAACCTACGTTATTTATTTTTCCTGCTAGAGCAAATACTTTTGTTCCTTTACTTTTTTCTGTACCAATAGAAGCAAACCATTCAGGACCTCTTAAAATAATAGGAGAAATATTAGCGAAAGTTTCTACATTGTTAACATTAGTAGGTTTCCCTTTATAACCTGATACAGCTGGATAGGGTGGTTTCACTGTTGGTTCACCTCTGTTACCTTCCATTGAATGTATGAGAGCAGTCTCTTCGCCACATACGAAAGCACCTGCACCATAGCGTAGTTCTATATCAAAAGAGAAATCGCTACCAAAAATATTTTTACCTAAAAGACCATATTCTTCTGCTTGTTTGATAGCTATTTTGAGTCTTTTAATTGCCATTGGATATTCTGCTCTTATGTATATCAATCCATGAGGAGCGCCTATTGCATAACCACAAATAGCCATAGCTTCTAAGACACTATGTGGATCACCTTCTAGCACACTTCTATCCATAAATGCTCCAGGATCTCCCTCATCTGCATTACAAACAACATATTTTTCTGGACCAGGACTAGCTGCTGCTATTTCCCATTTCACACCTGTCGGGAAACCAGCACCACCACGACCTCTCAGGCCAGACCTTTTTATTATATCTATTACTTCATTAGGTTTTAATTCATTTAAACATTTATATAAAGCTAGATATCCATCTCTTGCTATATATTCTTCGATATTTTCAGGATCTATTACACCGCAGTTACGTAAAACTATACGAAGTTGTTTTTGATAAAAATTTATATGTTTAGAATCTGTAACAGGCTCATTAGTAACTGGATCTCTGAAAAGTAATCTTTCTACTCTACGACCTTTAATGATATGCTCATTAATAATCTCTTTAGCATCCTCTGGTTTTACATAATTATAAAATGAATTATCTGGTAAAACCTTTACTATAGGACCTCTTTCGCAAAAACCGAAACATCCAGTAGTAACTACTTTTACGAAATTTTCAAGATTATTAGCTTTAATTTCTTCGTTGAGGTTTTGCACTATTTGAGCACTTTGAGATGATTTACATCCTGTACCTCCACACACTAGAATGTGATATTTGTATGTTCCCATTGCTATTCTCCTTTATTTATCATCTATTGTTTTATAATTTTGAGGGATTATTCCTTCGACTAGTTCTCCATTGCGGATATACTTTTCGATTATTTCATCGGCTCTTTCTTTAGTAACCCATCCAAAAACAACTGGTTCTTGTCCTGGAAGTTTTACCTCAACAGTAGGTTCTGCATAGCTATAACCCATATCTCCTGTTTGAGTTACTATAGCTGGAATATTACGTTTTTCTAATTCATCTACTAAAAACGTAAAAATCTCTTTTGCACCTGCAGCAATGCCACTTGTAGCCATACCTACTTTGATCTGTACCAATGACTCTGGGTTTTCTGCTTTTTCCCTGAGACTAATTTGTTCCTCCAGATTCTTTTTAATCTTTCGGAGATCATCCAGTGAAGTAATTTTTGCCATAACGTTTTATTATTTGTTTATTTTTTTTGCAAAGATAATACTTATTTGTTAATTTAATAACATTGTTATAAAAATAACTATATATAAAATTATCACATTTTTTATTGATTATTATCAATTAAAAAATTTTCATTTTTTACAAATATATAAATTTTTTAATTATTCATTTTAATTTGTTTCAAATTTTCTTCTATATATTCTTTTAAACTACTTCTCATTACATTATTTGTAATTATATCATTTATTATATCTTTGATTTCTTTTGTGTCTAAAGTGAAATTCCCAAAATCTGTTTGATGATTATAAATAAAATGAATATTAGGGTGAGATGTGATGAGCAGAATGATAGTACCAGCTATATCACCCATAGGTTGTCTATCTATATGAGACAATTGAAATGTAGCTTTTATTTCTGTACCCTTATTTAATTCACTTTTAATATAAAATGAGCCCCCTGCTAGCTCTGCATGGTATTTTAATAAAGAGATGCCTAATCCGACTTTTTTATCTTTTTTAGTTGTAAAAAATGGATCTGTTATTTTTTTTAATGTATCATCGTCTATACCTATGCCATCATCAATGATTGATAATTGCAAATAATCATTTGTAATACTCTCATGTATATCAATAATTATATTGTGTGCTCCAGCACTGATAGAATTATTTACTATATCTATAATGTGATCAACTATTTCTTTCATTTTTGGTAATTAATATAAACATCTCGGCCATCAATCTTGTGTAAAGCTTTTCTGATTTCATCAAATGTACGATTTTTTATGTGAAAAACATTAGATATACTGCCTATATCTCTGATATAGTGTGCATCCGAGTCTGATATAAAAGTGATATTTTCTGTATAAGGAAAAGAATTTATTATACTTGTAGGATTAGAATATTTAGAAACTTCATAAGCATCTACAGATAAATCTTTAGGGACAATACCTAATTGACTAATCAAGCTATATGTAGATCTATCGATGTGAGCTGGTATAAAAAATCCATCTAGTTCATGAACTTTTTTTTCTAAATCATCAATTGTAATGTTTGTAGCGTTTATTAGCAGCCAGTCTATCTGATCAATAATATTTTCGTCTTTATCTACGATTAATTGATATCCAAATTTATCAGTATCATTATTAATTTTAATAATATTATCATCTACATATTTTTGGAAAAAATCTAAAGTATCAAAATCTTGAAAAAAAGCTAAGCAATGAATTTCTTCTTTAGTAGTTACCTCTAATCCGCAAAGCGTAGTAATACCATAATCTTTGGAAATATCATAAGTAACCTTGCAATTAGCTGATGCATTATGATCTGTTATACCGATGATATCAAGTCCTTTTTTTGAAGCTTCTTTTACAATATTAATAGGACTCATATCTAAGCTACCACAAGGGCTCAGCACAGTATGAATATGTAGATCAGCTACAAAATCGTACAGATTATCACTCATTATCTTTAAGGATGTAATGCTATATATAATTTCCCAGCTGTATCGAATGAGGTCATTGATGTAGTGATTATCGGAATATTTTCTTGTTTAGCAGCTTCTATAAGGTCATCAGCAGGTATATTATTATTTGTTATAATTATACATGCTAATTCTTTTAGAGAGGCTATAGCTACGATATTTTTGTGAGTTTGTATAGTAATCCATGCCATATTTTCATTAGCATGAGCTATCACGTCACTAAGTAAATCAGATACATAACCATCTGTTATTATGTTTGCTATGCTGTCTTCACAGCATAAAATTTGGGTATTTTCCCATTTTAATATATCAGCTACCTTCATATTTGGCTCCTTTTTTTGAACAATCTTTTTCGAATATATTTTCACCCCATATTTTAGTAAGAATATTTTTTGCCTGCTCTGTATCTGTTAAGTTTTTGTATTGTATAAAAACACAATCAGAAATATGTGCTTTGTTATTAGTAATATCTTCGGCTAGAGTTTTACAATTTGGTGCACCACATAGTCCACAATCTACATTTGGTAAAAAACACATTATTTCACGTATACGTTCTAATTTTTTAATAGCTTTTTCTATATCATTATCTAAATTCATTGGACGAGGTTCTATAGAAGTTATATTCATTTTGTTAATAAGTAATTTTTCGATATCTTTATTAACTTTCATATTTTTTCTTTTATTAAAAGAAATAGATGCACGTTTATACAAGCTCTCTATAGTTAGAAAACGATTTTTAGTACATAGAATACCTCCTGCACAGCTTTCATCACAGGCTCTTAATTCTAGGAAATCTACATCTTGAATTTCATCATTTTCTATTTTTTCTAAAAAATCGCAAACGTTTACTATGCCATCAACGGCAAAAGATCTTCCTTTCACATACTGAGCTTCGCCTCGAGTCAGACTCCAAGTGATAGCCATAGGAGGTAAATTAGTGGTTTTTATTTCCATTAATTCTTCAGCTGTATAATGATTACTATTACATTTATTCATAATCATATTAAAAAAGCTATTCATGTTAATGACTCCATTAATAACACTTTTTTCTTCGCCCACAGGACTTTTGATAGCAGCTATTTTTGCTGCACAAGGAGTAATATAAAAAATACCAATATCATCAATACTAAACCCTTGTTTAGTGAAATCATCTATGATAATTTCTGCTGTTAAATCTTTGGGAGTGCGTAATTTAATAATATTTTCTGTAAGCGATGGAAATCGAACCTGTATAAGTCTAACAATAGCAGGGCAAAATGAAGAAATTAAAGGTTTTAAATTAGATTTTTTTTGATAATTAACAATTTGATTTCTTAAAAATTCAATAGATTGCTCTACTTCATAAATATGAGTAAAACCAAGTTCATAAATAGCTTTGTAAATTCGCTTGATAGATAAATTGTCGGGAAACTGACCTAACATAACTGAAGGTACAAGAGCAGCTTTAATTTTATATTTATTTAAAGCTGATAGGTCATCTTCTTTGATTTTAATAGCATTTATGGGACATGCTCTAAAGCATTCACCACAATCAATACATCTATCTGGATATAAAACTGCTTTACCTTTTCTCACACGTAATGCGTGAGTAGGACAGACTCTCATACAATGAGTACAACCTACGCATATGGATCTATCTATTTCTAGAGCATGAGAGAATATTTGATTTTTTGACATAGATTAAAGATAATTTATTAAAATAACTTCTGTTCCTTTATTAACTTCGCTACTGATGTGCATATAATCAGTATTTTTTTTCATATTAGGCAATCCCATACCAGCGCCGAAGCCTAATTCACGAACTATAGGTGAAGCTGTAGAATAGCCTTGTTCCATAGCTTTATTAATATCTGGTATACCGGGGCCTTCATCTTTCAAAGTGATTTTTATTTTTTCAGTATCTATTTCCACAGTTATCACACCATGATATGCATGAGCTACTATATTAACTTCTCCTTCATATAAAGCAATAACGACTTTTTTAATAATTTTATGGTCAATATTCAATTGTTTTAGTACTTTTTTCACTTCGCTGCTACATTTACCTGCATTACTAAAATCGCCACCTTGTACTTTATATGTTAAAATCATATTTTATTCAGTATATTGGTTTTACACCCAGATTGTATAGTATACCAGAAACTTTGAAAACTGAATATGGACTTTGTATTACAAGTATTTTATTTTCATTAGCTAATTTAATAATATCAGTATTTATCATTTTATTTCTAGCATATATCACATATTTTATTTCAGCAAGTTCACAAGTTCTAATTGTCTGAATATTATTTAATCCCGTTATCAATATTACATCTTCTTTATCTATAGTTAGTACATCACTCATCAGATCTGATGAAAATCCATATTCTACTTCATTATCTAAGTACTCTTTGCAAGTATATACTGTTCCTTCGATTGCTTTAGCTATTACACTTAATTTAACTCCCATTATTTTTTATGTTTTTAATAATTAAAATCTGTTGGTGTTTATTTTTTTACAAAATTAATATTTATTTGTTAATTAAATAACAATGTTAATAAAATAACTATGGTAAAATTTTCAATTTTTTCATTGATATTTATCATATCTTTTATTGATATTAATTTTCTATTGACACCAACTTTATCTTGATTTAATTATTAATTACTCTATAATGAAATAGCTAATTGGTTGAAAAAATGAACCTACCACATAATATTGACAAGTAACTAACCCAAATTCTTTATTATATCCATGTAGCATATCTCTATCTTCATAATTTATTCTACCGAAAGAATCCTCCATACCATCTGGATAGTAAATTTTGTAGAAAGTCATCTCTTGTATTTCATCTTCTACACTAGTTAATCTAATATTGCAATATGGTTTCTGCTGTAGAATAGAATCTCTTTTAGGCTCATCGAGATATGATAGCATCTCTGAGAATCGCACATTTACAAACCCACTCATATAACTACGCACTTTAGATAAATCTGTATTTGGGATTTCTTCATTATTGTAATTTAATAAGTGTATATTTTCATTATCCTCTTTAATAAGAGTAAAAGAATTTTCTGGTTTATCATAATAAGTAACTTCGATTTTATGAATTTGAGGATAGTACATATTCATAAAAGTATGATCTCGCCAATCTTGCAATTTAGGAGAAAAGTAATTTTGCAGAAACCCCATCATTCCTGGTATGTACATAATATATGGATCTTTAGCTCCTTCCATTAAAAAGAAAGTACCTATTTTGTCTTGTGGATTATCGCCTACATAAAAAGTACGTATTTTTCGCTCTTTAGGAAACAACCATAGCGATCCTATACGTGCCCATGGTACACGTGCATAAATTTCTACTTTAGTACCAAAGCTAGACATACGTTTCAGCACATTATCTCTCTGAGCTATAGGGACTGGACTTTTTAATGTGATATAATACATAGTTCGCATGAATTCATTTATCATGTTATTATTTGCTTTAAAAGTATCATTTACTAGCCAGCCTTTTTCCGTTCTACTCAGCACTACAGAATTCCCCATTTTGTCAGCTAAGAAAATTTTTGTTATAGCACTCGTATCTGTAATGTTAAATGCAGTATCTTTGGGGTATAGCATAGGATCTGTACGATGCAAGATAAATAACCCTACAACTACAATGACTATAATGGCGACGATGATTATTAATAATGTCTTTTTAGTCTTTGCTTTCATAAAAAATATTTTGATTATTTGCAAAATTAAAAAATTAATTGCAAATATTCAGATGTGTGTTTGTGCGACGAAATGATTATAAAATTTCAATAATATTAATTTGTAATGATCATTAGTCAATATTACAATAAAAATAATTGTAATAATTTTGTAATAAAAAATGAAACCAGTAAAGTCATTTACTCCATTAGCATTATGGGTACTACGAATAATGATAATTTTATTAGTATATTCTATTTCATTTCCTATAATTTTTCACATGAAACCAGCTTTTAATATAGCATTTATCTTTCATTTATTATTTTTGATTTCTGGGATTTTTCTCTTTATAGGAGGTTTTTTAAGGAAACACACGATAACATTGATTTCTAGTATAGCACTTGCGACATTGTCTTTTTACAAAATATTAGATATTTTTACATTAAATTTTTCATATTTATGGTTGCTGTATGGCTTTAGCTTTGCTACTGCATTATTATTTTTAAGTGTTGGTAATAAAAAATAATAATAAAATTGAAAACACAAAATATATCATTAGTAAAAAATAAAGAGAGATGTATTCTCGTCGGAGTTTCATTGCCAGGACAATCTAAAGAAGAAACAGAAGAATATATAGAAGAGTTAGCTTTTTTAGCAAGATCAGCAAATGCTGATGTCGTCAAAGTATTTTATCAGAATCTAAACAAAATCGATGCGAGATATTTTGTGGGTAAAGGTAAAGCAGATGAAATAGCAGATTTTATTAAGACAAATGATATCGATACAGTAATTTTTGATGATGAGCTATCTCCATCACAAATCAGGAATTTAGAAAAAATATTTGATTGCAAAATAATAGATAGAACAAATCTAATATTAGATATTTTTGCAGATCATGCTAAAACTGCAGTAGCAAAAGCACAAGTAGAATTAGCACAATATGAATATTTATTACCGAGACTTACAAGGATGTGGACACATCTCTCTAAACAACGTGGTGGTATAGGTATGCGTGGGCCTGGTGAGGAAGAAATAGAAACTGATAGACGTATAATAAGGGATAGAATAAATAAATTAAAAAAACAATTAGCTGAGATGGACACACAAAAACAAACTCAGCGAAAGCATAGGCAATCTATTGTGAGAGCTACTCTAATAGGCTATACTAATGTCGGTAAATCTACTATAATGAACATATTAAGTAAATCTGATGTTTTAGTACAAGACAAACTTTTTGCCACATTAGACACGACAACTAGAAAAGTAATGATAAAGGATGTGAGTTTTTTACTTAGCGATACAGTGGGTTTCATAAGAAAATTACCAACGTTTTTGATAGAATCTTTCAAATCTACTTTAGCAGAAGTAAATGAAGCCGATATTTTACTACATGTAGTAGATCTGTCATCTCCTCAATATGAGAAGCAAATGCAAGTGGTGTATCAAATATTATCGGATATAAATGCTGCTGATAAAATTATAATTACTATATATAATAAAATGGATCTTTTCGAGCAAAAAATGCTATCAATAAATCCACAATTTGATTTGCAAGATTTTATTTCTCATTATAAAAGTTCATCAACACATAAATTATCAGTTTTTATCTCAGCAAGGCAAACTAAAGGAATCGATGAATTGAAAGAAATAATATATAAAGAAGTTATAAAACTTCATGAAAAAAGATTTCCTGGTACAAAACCATTTTATTTATAAAAAAGTAAAAATTATTATATGAATTAAATAATTTTTAGCTCATTAATAATATTTTGAGCATTCAGATATTTTTCTAAATAAAACAGTACAAATCTAATATCAGTGGCTATACACCTAGTATGTTCAGCATCAAATGTATATTGAGAAGAGGTCGCTTCCCAATTAATATCAAACACTATACCTATTACTTCTCCATTAGCATTTATTACAGGTGCTCCAGAGCAGCCACCTATAACATCAAGATCACTAATGAAACAAAGTGGTATTTTACCATTGACAGTATAAGTGCCAAAATCTTTATTATTATAAAGTTGTTTTAGTTTAGGATCAATGATAAATTCTTGATCATTTGGATTTTCGCGAGCAATCATATCATCTAAAGTCGTATAATAGGGTAGAGGAGATCCACCAGTGGGAGTATAGTTAACTATTTTACCATAAGTCAATCGCATTGTACTATTAGCATCAGGATAAAATTTATGAGAATCTTTTAACATTTCTCTAATACCTGACAAGAATTTTCTTTCTTCATTATTAAGATTTATAATTGTATTATCATAATCATTATAAATATCTTTATATTTAACATATAAAGATTTAGCTACCTTAAAGCCTAGATCATTTTCTAAATTGGATAATTGAGGATTATTCAGAAAATCAAAAATTTTTGTCTTAGAAGAAAATATAGATTTATTATAAACCTCTTCAGCGAATAGTGAAAAAGTAGAATTTTTACTAATTTGCATAAAAATATCAGGATGATATTGTGGTAATAAATCATTATATATCATCTGGAAAAGAGAAATGAATAATTCTTTATCTACATAAGCATTGAAACTTGGATAGAAATAATTAGAAATATAATATTTTAATTTTGTAGTTTGCTCTAAAATTGCATTATTTTTTTGTTCATCAGATAATTTATTATTTTTTAAAGTTAGATATAAGCTATCAAATTTCAAGATTAATGAAATCAGATCTGGTCCATTAAAAGCGGCTTCATTATAATAAATAATTGCTTTATTAAGCTGATTTGATGAGGTAATGATATTTTGAATATTATTAAGTACATTTTGATATTTCAATTTTCTCTGAGGGTCCGTGTTGATCCATGAAGTGAACTCTTTTTCGAGATTACGTTTAGTCTCCATTACTTTTAGTCTATTCATTACATCAATTTGACCCATAAAATATTTCCAATAGTTAGAAATGTGATTATATTTAGGAGTATACATCAGAGCGATTGTAGAATCTTTTTGCATATTTCTTTTTAAAATGCTAAGCTTGATATCTCTAATCCTAACAATTGTAGGATCTATAATGTCTAGCACTTGCTGCACACCATAAGAAGTCATAAATCTATCAGTATTACCTGGATAGCCAAGGCTCATAACGAAATCACCTTCTTCATAACCTTTATTACTTATAGGTAAATAATACTTAGGAGTATAAGGAATATTTTTCTTCTTATTATAAGAAGCTGGTTTGCCATCTGGTCCCATATAAATTCGTAAAAAAGCAAAATCTCCATCATGTCTTGGCCAAGTCCAATTATCTGTATCTCCACCAAAAAATCCTACAGATAAAGGTGGCGCACATACTAACCTAACATCTTTGTACTCCTCATATAACATCAGAATATATTGAGACCCTTTATAAAAAGGCACAACAGACGCTACTAGTGAGGAACCTTTAGTTGCATTTTCAATAATAAATTCAATGTTTTCATTAATAATAGAATCTCTTACTAAAGCAGACATATCTTCAGTAACATTTTTTAATGCTTTATCAGTTACATCTTCGATTTTTAATAAAAATTTTACTCTTAAATTAGGATTATATAACTCTTGTAACTTATCTGGAGCATAAAAACCATTTTTAACATAATCAGTATTGTACTTTATAGAATTATCAGTGATGTAATCTAAAACACAATGATGATTAGTCATCATTAACCCTTGATTAGATACCATATAGCCACTACATTGGCCATCATTTATCATTACAATCGCATCTTTCATAGAACTTTTATTAATAGAGTAGATTTGTTCAGCAGTAATTTTGAGCCCTTTATTTTTCATATCAGTATAGTTTAGCTCATCAATTAAATTTAAAAGCCACATACCTTCATCTGCTTTTAAAATCTGAGGTACTAAAAATATGCTTAAGAGTAATAATTTTACAAATAATTTTATTTTCATAAAAAATATATTTAAAATTTTTTGCAAAGATAATAAAATTATAAATATATAAATATTTTAATTATTCGTCTTTGAATTTAAATAAAATACATAATAGATGTTGTAAAACAGAAAAATGTTCTAAAAATTATTCTGAAAATGAGGGTTGATAAAAAGGATAAGTAACATTTTTATGTTTTAGTTAAAATATTTTATTATTTAAATAAGATTTATTAATTTTGTTAAAATTTTTAATTATGCAAGAATTATTAGAAAACATTGATAAATACTTAGCTTTGCCAAAGGATCACAAACGTGATTTCTTGGATCAACTATATCAGTATCTCGTCAATAATAATGCAACAGCAGTAGATTACCAAAAAGTAAAGATTCAATCTACCGCAGCCATCTGTCCGGACTGTAGAAGTGAAAATGTCATCAAAGTTGGTAAACGAAATGGCAGACAAGTTTATAAATGTAAAAGCTGTGGTTATCAATTCCGTGAAACTGCACGCACCTTTGTCTATCGTATGCGAAAATATCCATTAATGCTCGATTATATGAGATGTATGCTCGAGGGTAAAAGTCTACGAGTATGTGCTAATGAGGTTGGCATATGTCTAAAAACCAGCTTCGAATGGCGACACAAAATATTAGCTGCTATTAGAGCCTTAGAAGGTGGAATAAGCTTCTCTGGAATTGTCGAAGCTGACGAGCTGCTAATGAAATATTCAGAAAAAGG
>JAGPGB010000013.1 GCA_018056215.1 Bacteroidales bacterium
ATCTTTAAAATTTGTTCTACAACGTTTTAAGTGTGTAATAAAATTTTATATTGTTACAAGAAAATAATGGTTTTATAACGTTTATTGTGGAAAATATAATTTTGATAAAATTGTATTATCATAATTAATTAAAACAAAAAATATATTGTAACGAATACTTATAATATTAATAGGTTTTTTAAAAGTTTTGAGCGAAAGATGAGAGGGGTTTGTAAAATTAATATTTTGTTAGACTTAATTGCTATTATTTATATTTTAATTTCATTAATTTCCAATACTTGTCCCATGCCCATCTGTCGTGCGATGACAAGTTTAGTAACCTACCAATGTCTGGCTCTATAATATCTTTTAGGTACTTATTCATCACAACGAACCACATCAAATAGCTCTGTAAGTACTTCGTAGCTACTCCATGGAACCTAATCAGCCATTTTTTAAAATTGTCTATCTTGCTCTCCACTATCTCTACACTGTATAGACCTCGTTTTAGTTGCTTTTTGTTTACTATTACTTTTTTACTATTAATGTCTTTTACTGCCTTCTTGAATTCCTTTTTAGGCTTTACACATAGTACATTACTTTCTGTTATCCTTTTATTTAGCTCTTTTTTTAATTGCTCATTCTTAACTTTTTTATCTCCTACATGTTTAAAAAGTAAATTACCTTCTCTGTCTGTAACTACCAATACTGCTACTTTGGGATGTCGCTTCTTCTTTGCTTTTTCATATTCTTCTCTGCTCTTGTATTTTCTTCCTTTTTCTGAATATTGCATTAGCAATTCATCTGCCTCTACTATGCCTGAGAAGCTAATACCTCCTTCAAATGATCTCAATGCTGCTAAGATTCTATGCCTCCATCGGAAACTTGTTTTTAAGCAAATGCCCACTTCATCAGCACAAGCTCTTAAGCTTTTGCCTTCTAGCATACAGCGCATATAATCTAACATCAATGGATATTTTCGCATGCGATATACAAAGGTGCGTGCTGTTTCGCTGAATTGGTATCTACAACTTTTGCATCTATATATCTGTCTGCCTTTGCGAGTACCAGCTTTGATAACGTTTTCACTTTTACAGTTTGGACAAATGGCTGCTGTAGATTTAATTTTTAGCTTTTGATAATCTACTACTGTAGCATGGTCATCTATTAGAAATTGATAAAGCTGATCTAGGAAATCACGTTTGTGGTCTTTAGGTAAAGCGAGGTATTCTTTTGAATTTTTTAATAATCTTTCCATAATACAAAATTTTTGACAAAAATAATAAAAATAATTTAAATGTTAAAATTTTTTAAGTCTAACATATTTTATATTCCATTAGCCCTCGCTCACACTTGGATAAACCCTGTTTCACCCAATATCATTATTCATAAAATCATATTCTTAACAATGAAACATATATTTTTAGAAACTTTGAAAAAAAATAAATATACAAAAAAACTGAATTGTTATGTTTTATGAAATTATCATCTTAAACTTTGCCTTTACCCACTTAAAACGTTATAGAACTTTAATATTTTAATCAATTGTTTTAATTAAAAAAAATTATTGTTTCGTCCATTTATCATAGTAAGATTGCAATTCTGGATAATTATCTAAATATTCTTTATCCATTTCTCTGGTATCACCTACAACTATTGCTGGATTGCCAGAGATGATAGCATAATCGGGAAATGTACCTTTCACATAACTATATGCTGATACAATGCACCCTTTTCCTATATTACTACCCGGCATAATTATACTATGTGGACCAATAAATGTGTATTTACCGATATATATTGAACCTTTTATATAACCTATTAAATCTGAATGTTTAGTATATTCTGCTCCATATAAACGGATAGAAATATGGCTAGAATGCGTTGTGATAGATATGAAATTTGTTATCTGACAACCCTCTTCAATTGTTATTCCATTACTAGCTTCTATGAAATTATAATGACCAATAAATACATTATTGCCTAATTTCAAATTTTTCTTATCATTAATAACAGTTGTATTGCTAATTCTAACATTTTTTAATAATTTGCCATCTTGCTTATAATAACTGAGCATAGTAGGTCTAAAACTCTTGGATAACCTATGTAATATAGATTCTTTAACTCTATATAAAAAATTCATTTTTTTATTGCAAATATATCATTAAAATCTCTAATAAATATTTATGATGTTAAAGATTTATACTAAAATGTAATAACTGTAAAGAAAAAATGATGTTTAAAATAATTTAATTTTATATGATAATTTTTTTATGTTGGACAAAATAAAATTAATATATTTTTTTGAACTTTATTATCTTTGCATATATCAATGATAATGTTCTACGATATTAAAAAAATTATACTTTTATTTCTTTTTTTGCATATCAATAATATGTTTTTGCTATCACAATCATATATGGATAAATATGATTGCGATAATAGATCTATTATACTTCTGAGTAGCACCTATGCGGGTATAAGTGTTTATACATATTATAGTTGGTATTATCAATATAATTCAGGAAAATTTCATTTTTTTGATGATAGTAGAGAATGGCTTGCAATGGACAAAGTCGGGCATTTTTTCTCTGCTTATTCTTTAACAAATTTTAATAGTGACTTATTAAAAAATTGTTCTCAAAGCAGAATAGCTTCACCTATAATGACATTTTCTTATTTAGCTAGTATAGAAGTGATGGATGGATTTAGCGAAGGATGGGGATTTTCTATTAGCGATTTATTATTTGATCTAGCAGGTATAATGGCTGCTTCATTTTTACATGATGATGTACAATTTAAATTTTCTTTTCATCAAACCAAATGGGCTAATCAAAGGCCAGAATTATTAGGAAATAATTTAGGACAACAAATATTGAAAGACTACAATGGACAAACTTATTGGATATCTATGCCGTTTAGTAGAATAGATAATTATTTACCTGATTTTTTAATGTTTTCATTTGGCTATGGAGCAGAGGCAATGATTTATGGTAGTTCATATGAGCAAGATATCATATTACCTAAATTAAACTCTTATAGGCAATTTTATTTATCTTTAGATATAAATTGGTGGAAGATTATAAATCAAACTATTATAGGAAAGTGGAAATATATTTTTTATCCATTGAAATACATCAAAACACCCATGCCTACTATAGAATTATCTCAAAAAAAATTGAAATTTCATTCATTTTACTTTTGATAATAAAAATAGTGAATTTTATTGGGAATAAATTTGGTAATATTTGTGGGCCCACCAGGACTTGAACCTGGGACCTACTGATTATGAGTCAGTTGCTCTAACCAACTGAGCTATGGGCCCTTTTGCGTTTGCAAAATTACATAAATTTTTTTAATAAAAAAATTTTTTTTATTTTTAAAAAAAATATAATTTTATAAAAATTTTTACAGATGAAAAAAATATTATTTCTTATTTTATTTTTAACAAGTTTGATTTCTTATAGTCAAATAAGTTATCCAGGTACACCAGCAAGTTTCGAAGCTAAGGTAAATAAAACTAACATTTACACATTACCTATTATAGATGTAGAAGCATTGAAGATGGAAGATGCCATAGTAGATAAATATAAAGATAGACCATGGAGATTTGGGCAAAATGTTTATGTAGATATAGATATTATTAAGCAAGGTTTCGATACAATAATAAATGGTGAAAAGATATGGTTGATGACATTTAGATCTGAGGGTGCACTCACACTTAATTTCACTTTTGATCAATTTCATTTACCTGCTAATACTGAATTATATTTATATAATGCAGATAAAAGTATGGTATTAGGTGCATTTAATCATAATAATAATAGCGAAGATGGTGTTTTCGCTACGACATTAATTCCTGGAGATGAGGTTACAATCGAAGTAAATCAAGATGCTGCAGTTAATGAACTGCCCAGCTTACATCTTTATAGGATTACTCATGGCTATAGAAATGCTTATGACTATGCTATGAAATCTTTCGGATCATCAGGTAGTTGTAATGTGAATGTGGCTTGTCCACAAGCTGCTGGATGGGAAGATCAAATACGCTCTGTATGTATGCTAGTATCAGGAGGTAGTGGATTCTGCTCTGGTGCTTTGATAAATAATACTAATAATGATGGTACTCCTTATGTTTTAACTGCTAATCACTGCTATTCTGATCCGTCTAGCTGGGTGTTTTGGTTCAATTGGCAAAGTCCTACTTGCAGTAATCCTTCTAGCTCTCCATCATATAATTCTATGAGTGGAGCTACACTGAAAGCTAGATATGCTAATTCAGATTTCTGTTTAGTGCAAATTAATAATAGTGTTCCTGCTTCATATAATGTTTATTTCTCTGGATGGAATCGCACAACAGATAATAATATTAGTGGTAAAGTGGTGGGCATTCATCATCCTGCAGGTGATATTAAAAAAATCAGCTGGTCTACTGGTGGGTTGAGTACTACAACTTATCTAGAGAATCCTATTCCAGGAGATGGTACTCATTGGAGAATTACATCTTGGAGTGATGGCACTACTACAGAAGGTGGCTCTAGCGGTTCTCCTATATTCGATCCTACTGGGCATATTGTAGGACAGCTTCATGGAGGCTATGCTGCTTGTGGCAATACAAGCTCAGACTGGTATGGCAAACTCGGAGTATCTTGGAACGGCGGTGGTTCTTCCAGTAATAGATTAAAAGATTGGTTAGATCCTTCTAATAGTGGAGTAACTGTTTTAGAAGGTTATGATCCTAATATGCCAACTGTAGATTTAGATGCTTCTGTTATTCAAATTTTACCAGCTACAAATGAATTTTGTGAAAGTATTACACAAAATTTCCAAGCTGTTATCAAAAATAGAGGTAGTCTGACTTTAACTTCTTTAAAAATATATTGGGCTTTTGATGGGGGTTCTACAAATGTTATCAATTGGACTGGTTCATTAGCTAGCAATCAAACTAGCACTATTGATTTGGCTTCATATTTATTAGAACAAGGTACACATTCATTAACTGTATGGTGTGCAGAACCTAATGGTGGTACAGACGAAAATCATAGCAATGATACCTTAGACTGGCAAGGTGAAGTATTCCCTTCTATGCGTCCATCTCCTTTCGTAGAACTTTTCAACGGTACTTTCCCGCCAGCTTGCTGGGCAGTTTATATTGGTACTAATGGACTAGGTACTAGCTATAATTGGCAAAGCACTAGTGATACATATGAAGGTACTGGAGCTGCTTTTGTAGATTATGAAAATGTTTCTGGTGGACAAGCAGAGGATTGGTTAGTAACTCCTAAAATTCACTTATGTACTAATCCCGTACTCACTTTTTATCAAAAGCAAGATTATAGTTCTGATTATGGTACTACTTATAGTGTACGTGTTTCTACTACTTCTCAAACTTCACATTCAGCATTTACTACAGTTTCTCAGTGGAATGAGTCAAGTTTTAGCACTTCTTATACTAAAAAAACTGTTGATTTGAGTGCATATGCTAATCAAAATGTTTATGTGGCTTTTGTGATGTCTCAGGATGATGGCGATAGCTGGTATATAGATAGTCTTTTAATAAAAGGCAATTGTGACCCTACTCTTACTTTAGATTTAGGTGAAGATATAGACACTATCTGTGGACAAGAAATTACTATTGATGCGGGTGATGAATTTGCTACATATCTATGGTCAGACCAATCTACTGGGCAAACTATCACTTTAGTACCTCAAAATGGTCAAAATTATACCTATTCATTGACAGCTACTGATTATTGCGGCTGTACTTATATCGATCAAATTAATATTACTTGCCATATAATTGATTTTATTAATGATTATGATAATGATTATTCTTTATACTGGTCTAATGATTATCAAGCTCTCATATTTAATAATAAATCTAATGAACAAATTGCAATATCTATTTATAATTCTCTCGGTATGTGCGTTATAGAAAATCAAATAATAAATGCTAATAGTACTGAAAATATTTATTTAAATAATATAGCTGACGGAGTGTATTATTCTCATATTACTATAAATAATAAAGTCAAAGTATCACCTTTTATAAAATATTAAACAATGAAAAATCTATTCTTTTTTATAATAGGCTTCGTTTTTATAGGAACTAATCTGCTATTTAGTCAATCAAACATTAATAATAATTTATTTGATGGTAGAAAAGAAATATTTATAGCTATCCCAACACAAAATAATAATATTAATATTGATGTGCTTAGTCATACTATCTATATTGATAAAATAACTACTGACACTATTTACGCATATGTTACTATTAATCAGTACGAGAGCTTTAATAATCTAAATCTTAATTTTATAAAACTTACTCCACCTAGTATGAGGTTGAGTGAGGCTGAGCTAAATATGAAAGATGAATCTGATATTTTAAATAAGCAAATAACTAGTTGGGATTACTATCCTACATATAGTGCATATCTAACTATAATGCAACAATTTTCTCAAAATTATCCTGGTCTTTGTAAATTAGATACAATAGGAACAACTGTTGAAGGTAGACTCATACTATCTGCAATAATTTCTGATAACATACAATTAAATGAAAAAGAACCTAAAATTTTCTTTACCTCTTCAATGCATGGTGACGAAGTGACTGGCTATGTACTTATGTTACACTTAATAGATTATTTATTGCAGAATTATAATTCTAATACTAGAATTCACAAAATTGTTGATTCTTTAGAGATACATATCAATCCTTTAGCAAATCCAGATGGTACATATGCAGGCGGTAATAATACTTTGAGTGGAGCTACTAGAGAGAATGCTAATAGTATGGATATAAATAGGAATTTCCCAGTTCCTAATGGTAGTATAGGCGAAGATAATACTTACTCAATGGAGACAGAGACACAAGCTTTTATGAACTATGGCAAAGAATATCCTTTTGTGATGGCTATAAATTTTCATGGCGGAGCAGAGATTGCTAACTATCCTTGGGATTACAAAACTGCTGATCATCCCGATAAAACATGGTGGAAATATATTTGTAAAGAATATGCAGATACAGCACAATATTATGGTCCTAGTGGATATTTCGAATATCAACCATCTGGAGCAGACTACCCTGGTGTAACAGAAGGAGCTTCTTGGTATGTTGTAAGTGGTTCTAGACAGGATTGGATGAACTACTTCACTCATTGTAGAGAAATAACTCTTGAAATTTCTACTACTAAAACTCCTGCTGCTAATGAACTTGAAAATTTCTGGACATATAATTATCATAGCTTTTTAAACTATTTAGAACAAGCAATTTATGGCATTAGAGGAACTGTAATAGATGGCTGCACTGGTAATCCTATGAAGGCTTTGATAACTATTTATAATCATGATGCAGATAGCAGCCAAGTATATTCACACCTGCCTCATGGTGATTATTACAGACCTATAGCTGCTGGCACTTGGACTATGATAGTCTCTGCACCAGGCTATCAATCTGATACTATTACTAGCATTACAATACAAAACAAAAGTATAGCTGTGAGAAATATAACTTTATATCCATATCCACCAGTAGCTGATTTTACTACAGATGTTACAAATACCTGCACTGGCATTGTTAATTTTATCAATAATAGTACAACCAGTGTGAATAGTTCTTTTGTGTGGTACTTTGGAGATGGATCTACTAGTAATGAATCTAACCCAACTCATTTTTACACTCAAAATGGTACTTATACTGTCAAACTAAAAATATCAAGTTGTGCAGGAGAAGATTCAGTTATTTATAATAATTTAATTACTGTAGAAATGCCTGATAGCCCTTCTATATCACAAAATAATTACAATATATGCTATGGAGAAGGAGTAACTATTCAAACTTCTGCAAATGGCGATATTTATTGGTATGATGACAATGTAGGCAATTCTATTATCAACACAGGAAATGAATGTTTCATTAGTAATATATTAAATGACGATACTATTTATGTAAATAATATAATAAGCAGTATATATTCTGGTGGTAAAACTGATAATAGTGGTACAGGTGGATATTTTAATAATAATGTAGAGCATGGCTTATATTTCGATTGTTTACACCCTGTCAATCTGAAATCCGTAAAAGTATATGCAAACTCTACTGCTGATAGAACTATTAAATTATATGATAGTAATTCTAATCAGATTTATTCTCAAACAATAAACATACCATCTGGTGAGAGTCGCATAAATCTAAATTGGCAAATACCTCAAGGTAATAATCTGAAGATCACTGCATCTACTTATCCTAATTTATATAGAAATGGTACTAATGGCGGACCTAATCTTGGTTATCCATTTAATATTAATAATTTTATTTCAATAACCTCTAGTACAGCAGGCACTAGTCCTACTAGCTATTATTATTACTTCTACGATTGGGAGATAGAGGAGAAATGCGAAAGTCCATTAATTCCAATTTATATCAATGTAAATGATTTACCTACGGCTGCATTTTCTTATGAGATAAATGGTAGTAGTGTTAATTTTTCTAATCTTAGCCAAAATGCTAACTCATTCTATTGGGACTTTGGCGATGGTAGTTATAGTAACGATATAAACCCTACTCATACATATAATAATGGTTCTACATTTAATGTGAGACTCATAGTAACTAATGATTGCGGATCAGATACTATAACTGAAACTATATATATTACTAATATTAATGATTTAGACGGAGGTAAAATTACAATTACAAATATTGATAATAATTTGATTATTAATTCACAAAATTTAATTACTAATATTCAAATCACTAATATTCTAGGTCAGACTTTTTATGACAAAGATATAAACGATAATATTTGTGAAATTCCAATGCAAACTTGGAAAGATGGTATTTATCTGATTAAAATAAATAATAAATATTTTTATAAAATTGCTAAATTTTAGTAAATCATTAAATTAGAATAATATAAAAAGATACTGTGTCTATTGTCTGCACCATTGATTTTATTTTTAAAGGGTGATTAGAGAATATCTACACCATACATTTTTAATTTCACTTTTTCTTTTTTACTAATTTTTTAGTTAATAAGATCTGTTGAATTGCATTAAATGTTACTTGTTATCTTATCGATTAATTATATAATTTAATTTAAGGAATTTACAATTTTATCTACATCATCCATTAGCCTTATTGTTTCTCTAATTATTTCTATGATTTGCAAAAACTGCATTATTGATTCACTATCCAATTTTAGTTTTGCTCTACTTTTTAGCCATTTATCTAGCACTTGATAACCACCAATGTAAAAATTCCAGATATTTTCTGGTATACCATCAAAGTATTGGACATCATTAACCCATATTTTCCCGTTCTCATATTTCACTTTTTCTACTATACCAGAACCAGGGATATCAAATTTAACTCGAGTAGGCAAATTACATTTCATCAAATGTAGTTCTGTAAGGCTTTTTCCAATTTTAGATAATTTTTGAAATGTCTCATAATCATTTACAAAAGGTATTCTAGGAAAATCATATTGTAAAAATTCAGCATATTTTTCTCTGTAAGATGGTGAATGTAGCACTGCGTAGATGTAATAAAAAATTTCTTCTGGTGTCAGGGTTTTGCCATATTTTTCTGTAATAAATTTCAAAAATTCAGGACTAAAGTTGGGCTTTTTTGATGCATAATCAGCATGTTTTTCAAAAACCATCATAGTTTTTAGATTAGACCGCGGGGTGATAGTTTTATTATACAAATACAAAGGGAAAACATAGCAAATTTCGCTAGTTTTATTAGAAATAAAGCTACTTTCGACCAATTTATCAGCGATCAAAGAATGTTGCCAGCTATTACCATATTTTACTTGACGAACAGTTACTATAGCTATATTATCCATTAGTAAATGTTGCATAACATCATATCTTGCTCCTTCGAGCATTATTGGATTATAATATATTTCTCTTATGTCAAAAGGACGATAATATAATTTGGTAAAATACTGATCCCATTTAGCATCATCAATTAATTTTTTCCTTGCTTTCGATAATTTCCAACCATGAGTATCTTTTAATTTATAAGCATTTCTAATATCCACATCGCTTATTGATTTATCTCTTAATTTTGCTATTCTTTTATGTAAAGCATCCTTATTAAAATCTATGATAAAATCGTCTTTTGCAGTTACTATACCAGTAGAATAAAGATGGAAAATATCTGTAATCTTCCAAAACTTATTATATTTTTCCTCTAATGATGTGTTTTTGGGTACAAAAAAATAATTTGAAGAAACGGGATTTATTTCCTGCCAATCTACATTTTTTATTGTATGACTATCCAACCATTTATATTTATCTTCTCTTAGTCCCGACAGGTCTGCATAAAACACTTTTTTGTCATTAGATTTTTTTGTTTTAATGAATATACTTATAGCAACTCCTTGCTGAATATCAAAAACATTTTCATCATCATAGCTTCCTCTGCGACTACTTCCATGTAAATTTAATAAATAAATTCTATCAAAACTTTCTAAAAGTGATTGTCTCATGCCACTAAATGTAGGATTGTCTAAAAAACTATGATTTGTGATAAAACCTATCACTCCTTCGCCGTATTGGTCTATTTTCCATTGAGCAAATCTTATGAATTTAACGTAATCGTCTTGAAGCCATTTAGGATTTTTTTCGCCTAATGGTCTACCATCTACCTTATAATAACCATCATCCTTACTACCATCAGCTCTTGTATATCCTTTTTTTAATAAATCATCTATCCATTTACCTTTATTAGCTGATATACCTGCATAAGGAGGATTGCCTATGATTGCTAAGATTTTTTCATCAAATTTTACTTTATTTGCAGCTTTATTTTCCTCTGTTACTTCTCTAAAAAATGGTATCTCATTAGGTAACTTTGCACGTTCTAATGTATTAGTTAAATAAATTTGTATCCTCTCATTATCCAGAAGGTCATATTTCCATTTTTTTAATAAATCTGTAAGATTTAGATGTGAGATAACATATGGTGTAATGAGCAATTCGAAACCATAGAAATGCTTTAATAGATGATTTTTTATTTTATCCTCTATCATACCACTAAGTCCTTGTTTTTTAAGTTCATTAAGTACTACTAAATATGCAATCCAAAAAAATGTACCAGTACCGGCAGCAGGATCCAATACATTCACGCTATCATCAGCTAATCCAAGTTGTTTATCAAAATATTCTTTTAAAATAATATGTACTGAATTTACAATGAAATTGACTACTGGGCGAGGTGTATAATATACGCCTAATTGTTTACGACGCTGCGGCTCATAATAATTCAAAAAATCTTCGTAGAAATAAATAATGGGTTCTTTGTCTTTTTTGCCACGCTCGTCTATATTAGACAGTATTTTATCAAGGTCAGCAACATTCAATATATCTAATATATCATCTACTATCCATGCAATATTTGATGGGAATTCATCACCAGAAATATTAGTAAATATGCGTTTAATGATTCCAACACTTTTTGGTATATATGATGCTGCTGAACTACGATTTAATGTGGTTTTATAGCTCTTTTTTGCCATAAAAAGTCCATAAGTTACAGTCTGAGCATAAGCATCAGCACAATCTTCTATATCTATATCATTGATTAACTCTTTAATACCTTGATAAAAGTCGTAAATAGATGATGTAGGGTTACCATTTTTAAAATTATTTATGTCTTCTGTTAATTGCTCTATAGCACTATCTTTTAATAATATTGCTTTTTTAGATAGTTGCATTGCTAATTCCTCCGCTGTAGATATGGTAGGTAACTGATAATCGAAGAAATTACTTATCAATTGGGCAAATTGCTCTACTTTTTCATTAGAAATTGAATTTTTCGACTTATTTAGGTCATTAAGAGTAAATAAATCTATATTCAAAACAGGTTTTTTATTTCTAATTAAAATAAATTGCAGATAATTGGTCAATATCAGGTTGTCGATAGCATCAATATATTTTTTTAATTGCTCAGTTTCTAAGATTTCATCTAGATTGGCATTCAAATCTTTGGTTTCTATAAAACCTATTTTTCTATTATCATTATAAGCCTTGAAGTCAGGAGCACCAAGTCCAGTAGTTCTTTTAGGCTCTTGTATTAGTTGATAATTTTTATTTATATTTTTAATAAAATTATCGAAAGGTGTTCTATAAGTCCATTCTGTATAATCACCATTACGGTAAATATTTTTAATTTCTTCGAAATAATGATTTATTTCTTTTTTTATTAAATTTTTATCTATCATTAAAAAAATATTATATAGCAAAAATAATAAATATATTTTTATAAAAACTTAACCTAATTTTATTATTTTATAGAATTTATATTGATTTTCAATTTATATTTGTAAAATCATAGGTCATCAAGCTAATAAACTGAAATTTAATTTTTAGACATTTTTAATTTTTGTAGTTTAGATACTACATTGACACTATAAATAAATATTTATATTATGATTAATTAATGATTTATTCATGAAATGCAAAAATTTTATATAACTTTTTTCTCTAAAAACATATTTTAAAAAAAATTAGTAAATTTGTAAATTAAAAAATTGTGATAGATGATGGGATTATCTGCTGCTCAGAGGTTGTTAATAGTATTTGCTTTTTTTAGTTTCATATCGTGTAGTGGCTTAGTAGATTATATACATGAAAGGCAAATAGCCACTAATAACCCTAGTACAAATTCACCTGATACGAGATCTAATACAAATAATAAAACTAAAAATAATTCAAAAAAAACTGTAGCTACTAAAGAAGAAAGCATTTCTACTATTAATAGATATGAAGCTAAATGGGGAGTAGATTTACCTGATGATGCAGATACTAATTTAATAAAAGAAATAGATAGCTGGCTAGGAGTACCATATAAATATGGTGGTAAAGATAAATCAGGTACAGATTGTAGTGGTATGGTATTTTCAATTTATAATAATGTTTATGGTTTTTCTCTGAATAGATCGTCATATGACATTATACAAAATGTAATAAAAGTACCTATAGAAGAAGCTAAATTTGGAGATTTAGTATTTTTTAAAATATATAAAAATCGTGTTTCTCACGTAGGAATTTATCTTGGAGATAAAAAATTTATACATGCAAGTACTCAACTGGGTGTACGTATAGATTCTTTAGAAATGCCATACTACAGAGATAGATTTTATATGGCTGGTAGAATAAAAGACGAATTACTAAAAAAAGATACTGCCGATAAAAGTAAAGATCAATAAAAAAATCAATTATAAGTTTAATTAGAAATTAAAAACAAACTTGCTTGAATACATAAAAGTAATTCTAAACTTCATACATTATTTCCTAAACAAAATCAGAAATCACAATAAACAGATCTCTAGTTTATTAGATTGATATAATAGGTTTAGTTACTTCACATGGTCGCCATGTCACACAATCACTTTCTCACCCACTCTCCCAGTCTCCTATTCAGCCACTCTCTATGTCTCATCGCCATCATGTCTCCCAGTCTTCCAGTCTTCCAATCATCTAGTCATCATGTCACCCTATCATCCAGTCTCCTTGTCATCATGTCATCCCAGTCATCTCGTCACCATGTCTTCTACTCTTCAACTTACCTTATTTAGAATTTTACTTTAAATGAATGAAACTTAGTAATAGATATTAATCCCACTCAATATTTAATTTTTTCTTTGGTTTAGTGTATGTTTTTTTATCTACTTTTTGAGTATCTGTAGTAGTCCATTCTATTTGGTATTCTTTAGGCT
>JAGPGB010000207.1 GCA_018056215.1 Bacteroidales bacterium
ATTTTGATCATTAATCAAAGTGAAAGCTTGTTTCAAAGCTTCTTTACCATTAAAATAAGCATTGAAATGAGCAGTTAGATTATGGTATGTCCTAGAAGTAAAAGTATTTTTTTTAGTAGAACAAGCTGCCAAAAAAATGAATAAGGCAATCAGAATAGGAATAAATTTGCTAAATTTATGCATTTATAAAAGATTAAATAAAATAATAAACGAATTTTAAGCAAAATTAATATATTTGAATAAATAAGGCAAGAAAAATGGGAAATGAATTTTATTTATGTTAGGTTTTCTATTGGTTTACTTCTAAGCTTTATGTATTCATACCATGCACGCCTATCCGACGCAGCTAAATTCAGCATCCTCCCCACATCCTCTATTAATTTATTCAATAAATACTTGTGCTTCACTATATACCACATTATATAACTTTGTAAATACTTCGTAGCTACACCTCTGAATTGCTTGTCTATCCACTTAGCAAACCTCACTGTATGCTGCCTCACTGTATTTATGTTGTATGTGTCATTCTGATCTTTCACTAATTCTCGTTTCACTGCCTTACTCTTTAACTTCTTTGACCTAAACTTCTTGAACTCTTTCCTATCTTCCCCGCATATCGTGCTGCTTGTAGATACTTTATTCCTTAATATCTTTTCTAATTGCGTCTTCTTAACTTTATCGAAACAAATTAAATTGAATAGCATATTGCCACTTCTGTCTTTCATCGCCAGCACTGCCACATTGTGTTGCTTTTTCTCCTGAGCTATCAAATATTCTTCTTTACTTTTGTATCTCCTTCCTTTTTCTGAATATTTCATCAGTAACTCCTCGAGCTCCATTATCCCGAAAAAGTTAACATTATCGTCGAAGCTCCTGAGTGCAGTCAATATCCTATGTCTCCATTCGAAACTTGTTGTCAAATCTATTCCTATTTCCTTTGCACATTGACGTAAACTTTTACCCTCAAGCATGCAGAGAATGTAGTCTAGCATTAATTCTTTTTTATGTAGATTGTATACAAAGGTGCCTGTAGTTACTCTGAAGTTTTTGCCACATTCTTTGCATTGATATAGTTGCTGTCCTTGTTGATGGCCATTCTTTATAATGTTAATGCTTTCACATTTGGGACATTGCGGAGATACACTTTCTGCTTTGAGACCTTGGTAGTCTACTACATCTGCATCTTTTTGTTTTAATAAATAAAAGAGACCATCGAGAAAAGCTAAATGCTCTTGTTTGCCCATTGATAAATGTTCTACTAGATTATCAACTAATTGTTTCATAACATATTATTTTTTACAAAAGTAATTAAAATTTGGAAATTTAATCAAATAAATTTACAAACAATAATATAATATTTTATTCACTCACAAAATATTTTCCTAAAAAATTTAAATACTATCATTTTTCATCTTTTTTAAATTTATTTATTAAATTTGTATAAAATATTAATTAGTTGAAAATTAATAATTATTTTTTGAAATCACTTCATTTTATTAAAACCAATAAAAATAAATTTTTATTATTTTTATTCTTTTTTTATGTGCTCATTTTAACGATTATACCTTATAATGATAGAGACAATATTAAGCAAAATAGTAAGTTGGATTTTCCAGAATTAGTTGATAGAGGTTACCTAAATGCTATTGTAGAACATAATAGTATGAGTTTTTTTGTTCACAATGGTAAATTAATGGGGCTACAATATGATTTATTGAATTATATTAGTAAAAGGTGGAACCTCAAAATTAATCCAATTGTTGTAAATAATCTTAGTGAAGCTCTATACCTTGTGGCTTTTGATACCATTGATATCTTAACTTCCGAAATTACTATTTTACCCAAAAGATATCCTTGTTTAGAGTTTAGTATCCCTTTATACAAAACAAAAATGGTATTAGTTTTATATGATTCTATTCATCCAAGTTATAAAATTAGAAATTTTTCAGAGTTACATATCGAAAGTTTGCAGAATAAGTCTATTGCTGTCCCTTCTATGTCGATATTTATTAATTATTTAAATAATTTAAAGGATAGTTTAAAAATTAATTTTTCAATAAGGGAGGTATCTGAGGAACCAGAATCTATATTAGATAGTGTCATGAATAAAAAAATTTTTGCTACTGTGATGGATGAAAAAATTCTTATTGTCAATACTCCGCTTTTGCATAATACAAGTTCTTATTATTTGCCATATCCTTCTTTTGACATTGGGTGGGCTTTTAGTTGCCATCAACCTATTTTAAGGGATAGCATCAATCAATTGTTATTATATTTGAAAAAAAAAGGTATTTTAGATTTCTTATTAAATAAATATCAAAAACCTATTTATATAAATCAAAGCAATCAATTAACAGCACATTCGAAAAGGACAAAAAAGCTTACTCCTTATGACAAGATACTAAAAAAATATGGCAAAGTATATGGAATAGATTGGCGACTTGTAGCGGCATTGATTTATAATGAATCTAAATTTAATGTAAATGCTATTTCGAGTAAAGGTGCTTTTGGGATAATACAAATAATGCCAGAGACAGCTGATATTTATGGTATTTCTTCGCAAAGCTCTATTGATGAACAAATTAAAATTTCTTTTAAAATTCTGAATAATTATAAAAATACTTTAAAACAATTTTTTAATAATGAAAAAGATTTATATAAAGCCATGATTGCTTCATATAATTTGGGGTTGGGTCATATTTTGGATGCTATTAATTTAGCCCTTAAATATGATGGAGAAATTTTTAATTGGGAACAAGTCTCTAGATGGCTCATGAATAAAGCTCAAAAAAAATATTATTCTGATCCAATTGTTAGAAATGGATATTGTAATGGTAGATTAACCGTATATTTTGTAAATATTGTATTCGATACTTATGAAAATTATGTACAGCTTATTTAAAATTGTACCCATTAATTATAATATAAATACTGATATTTTTTAAAATCACCTTTAAAAGTTGCAATTCATTTTTTTATTTATAAATTTGTAAAAATAAATTTATAAGTGATGAAAAAGGTTATTTCTACAGATCAAGCACCCAAAGCCATAGGTCCATATAGTCAAGCAATAGAATGT
>JAGPGB010000208.1:0-1275 GCA_018056215.1 Bacteroidales bacterium
TCATATAATAAATTATTTACCTTATAAATCCATTTATCTGTTCTCTCATCATTAGATAACTTACCTTGTGCTATCACATCACCATTTATATCATACTCTATATATTCACCATTAGCTAAGCCATCTTCATATAAAATTTTTCTTTTAATATTACCATTAGGATAATAAAAGATATATTCTCCATCTAATAAACCATTTAGATATTCCATTTTTTCTATTACATTTCCTAGAGTATCATAAACAAGCCATTCACCAACTTTCAAATTATTTCTGTAGTTTCCAGTTTCATAAATATTTCCATTTTCATAAAAATAATACCATTTTCCTTGATATTTACCTTTCTCATCTATTATTCCTGTAGCTTCTAATATACCATCTCTGAAAATATAAGATGCTATTATTTTGCCATTAATATCATAATCTCTTCTAACTCCATCAGGTACATCATTATAATAACTTCCAATAGATTTAATATTCCCATTAGGATAATAGTCTCGCTTAATGTCATGTATCTTGACATCAGAAGTTACTATCATTGTATCTGCTTCATATCTTTGAATAGATTTTAATTCATTAGTTTTAATATCATAAGTTTTAGCTACACCATATTTTAATCCATTATTATAATATATTTCATGTTTTAGTTTTTTATTATTATCTATTTCTATCCATTTACCAGTTTTTTTATTATTTTCATCATATCTATTAATCGATTCTCTACTAAGTAAAAAACCATTTTTATAAGTATATATCGTAATAATTCTATTATCTAGGGTATCATATTCATAACCCATACCATCAGGAACGCCATTTTTATAAGGTATAGATTTTATTAATTTTTTTGAATAAGTAAATGTATAACAAGTATCTACGAGAGTATCATTTTTATATTTACATTTAGTAAAATATTTTTCATAATATTTATAATAATCACCGTTTTTAATACCATTAATGTAATTAATTATTTGTGATAAACTACCATCTGTATTATAATATTTCCATGTACTATCCAATAAACCATTATTAAATTTTCCCTCAGATCTCAAATTTCCATTATTATGATAATTAATCCAATATCCATGAGGTTTTTCATTTTTTAAAAAACCAATACTACTTATATTTTTATTATCATAATAGTTAATTACTTTTTTGATACTATCTTGTGAATAAAGACAATTTATAAATAATAGAAATAAAACTAAAAAAGTACTAATTTTCATTAAAAAAATAATATAATTTTCAAAATTAATTAAATTTTTATTGATAAAATTAATT
>JAGPGB010000208.1:1375-3069 GCA_018056215.1 Bacteroidales bacterium
ATAAAATTAATTTTCAGCCATTTCCATCATTCTCAGAATAGGAATTTTAGCTTTTTGAATTATATCATCACTTAAAATGATTTCATTATTTTCTAAAGTTAGATTATTATATATTTTTTCTAAAGTATTCAATTTCATATACATACAATCATTGCAACTACAAGATTCATCAGCAGGAACTAAAATAAAATTTGCATTAGGTTTAATCTTTTTCATTTGATGAATAATGCCTGTCTCAGTAGCTATAATATATTTTTCATAATTAGTATTTTTAACATAGTCTAATAATGCAGATGTACTACCTATGAAATCACTCATTGCTAAAACCGTAGGAGAGCATTCTGGATGAGATATCACTGGAGCATCTGGATTTTGTTTTTTCAGATTAATGATTTGTTGAGTTTTTAACTGTTCATGTACATAGCAATGTCCATCCCATATTTGCATATTTCGTTTTGTTTTTTGCATAACATAATTACCCAAATTTTTATCAGGAGCGAAAAGTATGGTTTTATCTTTAGGTATTTTGCTAACAATTTTAACAGCATTACTACTAGTAACTATGACATCAGATAACATTTTAATCTCGATAGATGAATTAATGTAAGTAACAACGAAGGGATTATGATAAATATTTATCCAATTTTTAAATTCTTCAACGGGAGCAGCATCTACCAAAGAGCAACCAGCTTCCATATCTGGTATGAAAACACGCTTAGATGGATTTAATACTTTAGCTGTTTCTGCCATAAATTTGACACCTGCTAAAATAATTATATCTGCATTAGTATTTTGAGCATATTTAGCTAAAGCATAGCTATCACCTACATAATCTGCTATATCTTGTATTTCTGGTATTTGATAATAATGTGCCAAAATTATAGCATTTTTTTCATTCTTTAAATTTTTTATTTTTTCTTCAATACTTTTAATCATATTATATTCTCTTTTTTTAAATTTTAAAATTTATAATATTAATAATATTGTAAATATGTAGATAACTTTTTTACAAAATTAACTTTAAAAATTTATTATAATTTTATTTACATGTTTTCTACAATAAATTTAATGCTAAATTAGTGAATTTTATTAAAAAAAAATAAGTTATTAACAATTATCATTTTTTTGTTAATTTTGAAATTGTAAATAAAAGAAATTTTGTTTGCGGGATAAAAGTGTAAATAACTTTTAATAAAATTAATCAAAAGTTTCATATGTTATAATCAAAAAAATGCTTATATATAAAAAATTTTTGTAAATAAAAAATGAAGTTATTAAAAGTTATCTACAAATTATCTAAAAGTTATTAAAATTTAAAATAGAAATTAATTTTAAAAAAAATAATAATTATGAAAATAGCAATTGGATCTGATCATGCTGGTTATGAAATGAAAGAATTTATAAAAAGTCAATTATCAGCAGAATATGAAATAGTAGATTGTGGCACTTATAGTAAAGAGCCAGCAGATTATCCTGATTTTGCACATAAAGTAGCTGATTTAATAGTAAATGGAGAGGTGAAATATGGTATTCTGATGTGTGGCTCTGGTAATGGCGTAAATATAGTGGCTAATAAACACAAAGGAGTGAGATCAGTATATTGCTGGATGCCAGAGTTAGCAGAGCTTGGACGCAAACATAATGATGCTAATGCTATAGCTCTACCAGCTAGATTTATTGCTAATGAATTAGCT
>JAGPGB010000209.1 GCA_018056215.1 Bacteroidales bacterium
AACCGGATGATGTAATAATAGAACTAATTTTTGGTAAAAAAGAAGAAGGCCGTATCGTAGATATAGAGTTTGCTAAAGCTTTTGATTTTGTTGGCTGCGAAGGTTCTAAATCTAAATATGAATGTACCATACCAATGGAGCAAAGTGGTGTTTATAATTTCTCTATTAGATTGAGACCACAGCATCCTTTATTAGCCCATAAACAAGATTTCTACCTAGTTCGCTGGCTTTAAAGTAATAATGACATAACAAGGGGGTTTAGAAAAGAAGTTGTTATTAGAAAAGCAGGGTGGGAGACAATTTAAAAGAAATTTATATTGTACAATAATTTTTCTGCTAAATTTATCATTACTAAACTTAACTTACTAATTTCATTTGACTATATCTTTTAGATTTAAAATTTTTTGTTTTTAAAATTTTTAAATATTAATAAATTTATAATTATTTGAATATTTAGTAGAATTTAATTAACAAAATGAAAATATAGATCTGCTAAATTTAATAAAACAAAAATGTCAATTAAAATTAACAAAATTTCAATATTTATAATAAAATTATAGTAAAATATCAAAAAATATAGTATTAACTTTAAAAATGTATTTTAATTAATAATATTATTTATATATTTGCCATAAAATAATAAAATATGATATTAGGTATAAGAGAAGAAAATAAATACCCAAGTGAGAAACGCGTAGTATTAATCCCAGAACATGTAGAACAACTTATAAAAAAGGGTTATACAGTATTAGTGCAAAGCTCCAACAAAAGAATTTATTCAGATGAAGAATATGAAAAAGTTGGTGCTAAGATTGTAAATACTTTAGAAAAAGCAGATATTATAATTGGCATCAAAGAGATACCAGAAGAGGAGATTTATCCCAATAAAATTTATTTATTTTTTTCTCATACTATTAAAGGGCAAAAACATAATATGCCGATGTTACGTGAATTAATAAAACAAAAAGCTACATTATTAGATCATGAAAGAATAGTAGATGATTTCGGTAAAAGATTAATATTTTTTGGAAAATTTGCTGGTAATGCTGGATTAATAGATACTCTATGGATGATAGGTAAAAGACTAAGTAAAAGTGGCATCAATAATCCATTTGAAAAAATTAAACGTGCATATGAATATTCTTCTGTAGAAACAGCTAAAGAGGCACTTTCACAAATAGGTGCTGATATATTAACAAATGGATTACCAGATGTTTTATCACCTTTTATCATTGGTATAACTGGCTATGGAAATGTAAGCAATGGCGTGCAAGAAATGCTAAGCTTATTGCCTACTAAAGAAATTTTACCAGAAGAACTACTTAATTTTTCTCAATTACCTAATTCTAAAAATATTATTTATAAAGTTGTTTTTTATGAAAAAGATATGGCTCAGAGAAAAGATGGAACGCCATTTAATCTAAACGATTACTATTCTCATCCAGAAAATTATGAAAGTATTTTTCAGCAATATTTACCTTACTTAAATTTATTAATACATGCTTCATATTGGGATAAAAGATATCCCCGTGTAGTGGAAGAACAATTTATTATAGATAATTGGCAAAAACCTAATTTCAGACTTTTGGGTATAGGTGATATTTCTTGCGATATTAATGGTGGAGTGGAAATAACTAAAATTGCTACAGAAATTTATACTCCTGTATTAGTTTATAATCCTCGCTCAAAAGAGTATACTATAGACCTATATTCTGATGGTATCCCAGTTATGGCAGTAGATATATTACCCGCCGAACTCCCATTAGATGCCAGTCAATATTTTTCTAAATGTTTATTACCTTTAGTAGAGGCAATGCTAAAAGCTAATTGGAATAAAAAATTTGAAAAATTACAACTTCCTAATCCACTAAAGAAAGCTGTAATTTTGTATAAAGGTCAGTTTACACCAGATTATAAATTTATGGAAAATTTTATTTCAGACTAATTAAAAAAATTATAAATATGAAATCTATTTTAATAATTGGTGCAGGTTTATCTGCAAAAGTATTAATAAATTATCTATCAACACAAGCTAAACTAAATGGTTGGGAAATAACTATAGCTGAACAAAACTTACAGACTATAGAATATATTGATTTACCCAAAATACAACTAGATGTCACCGATGACAAGGCCAGATATGAATGCATCAAAAATTTTGATGTAATAATCTCTATGGTACCTGCACGTTTTCATTTTTTAGTAGCTAAAGATTGCTTAGCTCTAGGCAAACATTTATTTACTGCTTCCTACATTTCACCAGAGATGAAGGCTTTAGAAAAAGAAGTAAAAGCAAAAAATTTATTATTTTTAAACGAATGTGGATTAGACCCAGGTCTCGACCATATGTCTGCAATGAAATTAATACATAATATTAAAAATAATGGTGGTGAAATTATAGAATTTGAGAGCTCTACAGGAGGTCTTGTAGCACCAGAGTATGACAATAATCCATGGAATTATAAATTTACTTGGAATCCTAGGAATGTTGTCCTCGCAGGTATGGAACCAGCAAAATATTTAGAAAATGGAAAATACAAATATATACCATATCATCGTATTTTTCAATGGACAACGCCAATAAACATACCTGTATTAGGTGATTTCGAAGTATATCCTAATAGAGATTCTCTGAAATACAGATTTATATATGGTTTAGAAAATGTTAAAACTATGTTAAGAGGCACAATTAGACGACCAGGCTATTGTAAATCTTGGAATGCCTTTGTACAACTCGGTCTCACTGATGATAGCTATGAGATAGAAAATATTGATAAAATGAGTTGGAAAGAACTAATCGCCTCATACCTACCAACTATTCAAGATAAATCTATCGAGGACAATTTTTGCAACTATCTTGGTATAAATCGCAATAGCCAAGAATTTAATAAATTTGAATGGTTAGAGATATTCACTGAAAAACCAGTAGGTTTGCCAAAGGGTACTCCTGCTCAAGCATTACAACACTTACTTGAAGAAAAATGGAAATTTGAAGAAAATGACAAAGATTTAATAATTATCCAACATAATCTTGGCTATAAAATAAATGGAGAATATCATAAAAT
>JAGPGB010000210.1 GCA_018056215.1 Bacteroidales bacterium
GTTCAGATTTCTGGCAAAACTCTAAAGAAGCAGAAAAGCTATTAAAAGAAATTAGTAGCAAAAAAAATTTTGTGGAAAAATATGATAATGTAGAAAAAAAATTAGAAGATTTTTCTGTATATGATGAATTTTTTAATAATCAAGAAATATCAGAAGATGAATATCAAAAGCAATATGAGATAGTAAAAAAAGCAATAGATGAATTAGAATTTTATAAGATGATGCAGGATGAAGCTGATAAAAATAGTGCTATAATAACTATAAATAGTGGAGCTGGAGGTACTGAAAGCCAAGATTGGGCGCAAATGCTTATGAGAATGTACATCAGATGGGCAGAAAGGCATAATTTCAAAATTATAGAATTAGATTTGCAAGAAGGTGACGTAGCAGGTATCAAATCTTGTACTTTAGAAATTGATGGAGACTATGCATATGGATATCTAAAAAGTGAAAATGGTGTCCATAGACTAGTACGTATATCTCCATTTGACTCCAATCAAAGAAGGCATACGTCTTTTGCTTCAGTTTTTGCATTTCCATTAATAGATGAAACAATAGATATTGATATCAATCCAGCAGATTTAGAATGGGATACTTTTAGAAGTTCAGGACCAGGTGGACAAAATGTAAATAAGGTAGAAACTGCAGTACGTGTACGTCATATACCTACTGGGATAGTAGTAGAATGCCAAGTAACACGCTCTCAACAGCAAAATAGAGAAAAAGCTTTACAAATGCTCAAATCTCGCCTTTATGAAATAGAATTAAGAAAAAAACAGGAGGAAATAGATAAATTAGAAAAAAATAAAAAGAAAATCGAGTGGGGAAGTCAGATAAGGAGCTATATCTTACATCCATATAAAATGGTAAAAGATCATCGCACTGGTATGGAAACTTCTAATGTGAATGCTGTTTTAGATGGTGATATTGATGATTTTATTAATGCTTATTTACTTTCTCAAGACGTTAAAATTTGATTGTTCATTTAAGATTGCAACCCAAAATTTTTTAAAAATATGTCAGAAGAAAATTTCAATTTACCCGAGAATGCTTATAGAGAGCTCAAAGAAGGCGAAGAATATAAACCCATTCTCCATCCAAAGAAAAATTATAAAGAGGTAACTACATGGTCTGTAGTATTGGGTCTTTTAATGGCTGTCATATTTTCTGCGGCAGCAGCTTATTCTGGTTTAAAAATAGGTCAAGTCTTCGAAGCTGCTATTCCAATATCTATAATTGCTGTAGGTGCTACTTTAGCTGCTAGAAAGTCTGATCCTTTGAGTCAAAATGTTATTATTCAATCTATTGGAGCCAGTTCAGGCGTTGTAGTCGCTGGCGCTGTATTTACTATCCCAGCTTTATATATTTTACAAGCTAAATATCCTACTATTGCTATTAACTTTTGGCCAATATTTTTCTCATCTCTGTTAGGAGGCTTTTTAGGTATTCTTTTCTTAATACCATTTAGAAAATATTTTGTAAAAGACATGCATGGCAAATTACCTTTCCCAGAGGCTAAAGCTACTACAGAAATATTAGTTACTGGAGCAAACGCGTCTAAACAATCTTCTATACTTTTAAAAGGTGGTATCATTGCTGGTATTTATGATTTCATGATAAATTCACTAAAATTATTCCAAGAAGAGTTCACTTCTAGAATGTTTGGTTGGGGAGCAGCTATTGCTGATCAAACAAAATTAGTTTTTAAAATGAATTCTTCTGCTTTAGTATTTAGTTTTGGCTATTTAGTAGGCTTGAAATATTCATTAATAATAGTCATGGGGTCATTACTATCTTGGTGGGTTTTTGTACCATTAATTGGCTACATTGGTGGTATGCAAGATCTAAGTGCAGAAATGATATTTTTAGAATATGTAAGACCTATTGGTATAGGAGCTATAGCAATGGCAGGTATTATTGGCATTATAAATTCTATACCAGTAGTAGCTAAATCTTTTGGACTTTTATTCAGTAAAAAGAAAACTGCCAAACAAGAGATATTACGTACAGACAAAGATATTTCTTCTAAATTTTGGTTGTTAGCATTAATATTGGTGATATTCGGAATATTTTTATTTTTTATATTAAGTGTAAATCTTAATTGGTGGCAAGCAATAATAGTTTTAGTTTCATTACTAATAATAGCATTCTTATTCACTACGGTAGCAGCTAATGCTATAGCTATAGTAGGTACAAATCCAGTTTCTGGTATGACAATGATGACATTGATTTTAATGTCATTAGTACTAGTACAAGTTGGATTAAAAGGCACTACAGGCATGGTGGTAGCTATGCTTGTCGGAGGCATAGTATGTACTGCACTATCTACAGCAGGAGGATTCATCACTGATCTGAAAATTGGTTATTGGATAGGCTCATCACCATACAAACAGGAGACTTTCAAATTTTTAGGAATATTAATAAGTGCTGCCACAGTTGGCATAGTAATCTTTGTTTTAAATGAAGCATATGGCTTTGTGAAAACACCTGAACATCCCAATCCATTAGTAGCTCCACAAGCAAATGCTATGGCCTCGATCATAGAACCTTTTATGCAACAAAATGCTGAAATTCCTTGGATTTTATATCTAGTAGGTGCTATCATCGCATTATTGATAAATTTTTTAGGTATTTCTCCACTTGCTTTTGCTCTAGGTATGTTTATCCCACAAGGGCTAAATACTCCACTATTAGTGGGTGGTTTAATAAATCATTTCGTCGCTAATAAAACTAAAAACAAAGAGTTAGCTAAAGCTCGTGAACAAAGAGGTACATTATTAGCAAGTGGTTTTATTGCTGGAGCAGCTCTATTTGGTGTAATAGGTGCATTGTTATTGTTTTTTGGTCTAGACCTCACTGTCCCAGTATTTAAAGAATTAGTAAATGGTAAATGGCTCTGGATAGAAGGCAATGTATGGCCAGAAGTTTTTTCTCTTATAGCTTTTGCATTAATAGTTTCTTATTTTATTTGGGAAATTCGCCGAGCTAAAGTTGATAAATAATATTGATTTTTTTACATTTTCTATTACTAATTTAATAATTAATAAATTCATA
>JAGPGB010000211.1 GCA_018056215.1 Bacteroidales bacterium
CCATAACCGTAATTATTATCTGGTGTTAGATATTTATTTCCACTTTTTATTATAGCTTGTATTATATTGAAAGGATCTACATTAGGATGTTTTTGCAATAGACAAGCAGTAGCTCCAGCTATAATAGGAGAGCTGAAAGAGGTACCATTGCCAATTATTATGCTACTATCTTGTGTCCCAGTATAAACTTGTGCTCCTTGGGCACAAATAGTCGGTTTTATACGTCCATCAGATGTAGGGCCTCTCGATGAGAATGATGCTATGATTCCTAATGAGTCCACACCACCTACAGTGATAATGCTATCTGCATCTGCAGGTACCCCTATGTAATGCCAATCTAAATTACCACTATTGCCAGCACTATTACAAACTATAATTCCTTTACTCGCTGCCATAGTGGCTCCTTTACTTGCTCTTGCAGTTTTGCCATCTAAATCCATATATGTGTGATCTTGTGATGATAAGTTAAAAGTAGTATATCCAAGTGATGAATTTATAATATCTGCTCCTACACTATCAGCAAACTCTGCTCCTACTATCCAATTTTCTTCTTCTATTATGTATTCTGTTGCTGGGTCCTCAGTTCTAATAAGCCAATAAGATGCTCGGGGTGCTGTACCTACCAAAATATTTGGTATATTACTTGCCATTAAAGCTAATACAGATGTGCCATGTGTACTTTTATTGTATACATTATTATCAGGATATACGAAATCTCTTGTTCCTAATAATCTATTTTGTAATCTCAAACTATCAAAAAATGGTACATTATCAACACCAGAAAAACCAGCATCCATAACTGCTATCATTATCCCATCTCCTCTATATCCGAATTGATGCAATATATGTATACCAATCATCTGATTTTGATTAGTTGAGAAGCCATAGATAGTATTAGGGATTTTGATTTTTTTATTTTTAATATTTACATAATCGATATATTGTGTGGATGTTTTTTTATCATTATTAGCATCTTTATTAACAATTGGTTTAACAAGTTGTACATTACGTACGCAAGATAATTGTGTAATTGTATTAACAAGATTGCTATCATTTATTTTGATGACAGCAGAATTAAACCATCTAGATGAATGAACTATCTCGCAACCAAGGTTCCTCAAACTATCCAGATACCAGCTATTTACTGGTAGGTCTGTACTATCAATTTGTATATTAAATTTAGTTCGTCTATCTATAGCTCTTGCAGAGAGATATTCCTCTGGATGGTCTAATGAGAAATTAGTATTATATTTATTAGTGAAATCTACACGATAATAGATCTGTGCATGCATTGTACTAGCAAAAACAATAGTAATAATTAATAAAAACAATTTATTTTTTACCATAATCAATTAACCTCCATTCATATTTGACTCCATTTTTAATTTCTCCAGACATATTATCTTTATTTTCCAAATTTATATAAACTTTTTTTATTAAACCTACATGTTTAGCATAAATCTCATATTTGTAGTGATTATACTTTAGATTTACAAAACTATCTTGCAGCACTTTCACTGTAGAATCAAAAGTAAAACCAGAAATATTAAATGGTTTATGAGTATTTGTATATTTATATTCTTGATAATCTAGATTATTTAAAGCATTACCATCCCATTTTGCATTATTTTTAATAGGGAAAATTAATTTTATATATCTAATATTTTCTTCTACTCTTTCCACGTTATTATTAGTTTTCACGCTATACCATACATTTTTTAGCAGCCAAGGCAGAGTATCATTATATTTATACCAACGTTCTATGCGATAAGCTTGTCTTCCTTCATTGTCTATAAACGAAGATTCTATAAATTCTTTAATCAAAAAATAATTAGTATCAGAGATACCTGAGAAATCATCGAAATAAATAGAATCTATCTCATAAGTAAGATAATATCCTGGCTCAGCTACATAATATGAATAGCCGATATCCATATTTTCGGTTTCTTTTTGGCAACTAAAAAAGCAAAAAGCAAGTAATAAAATAATTAAATACTTTTTCATCTAATTGTACCATTAAAAAAATCATTTTCAGATGGTTCTTTTATAATACCTTTTTTGTATTGGTCAATATTTTTAATAATGTCATCTTCTAATTTCATTGGATCTTTGTCTGGTTGATAAACCTTTCTCTCTATTAGAGAGCCATAATTATACATTTCTGTTAATATGACAACTCCATTTTCATCATACATTATCCAAAGGCTATCTCGCAGACCATCACGATATTTACCTATTTCATACACTTGTCCATTTGAATAAAAATATTTTGTTAGGCCTTGAATAGTGTCATTTTTGTAATTAGCTATTATCCTAGGACTTTTAGTAGGATAGAATAGTTTATATTCTCCATTTTTTTTGCCATTTACATAATTAGCTATCTGTAGTGTATCTCCATTTGGGAAAAAATCGTAGCTTATTCCGTTTAATTCTCCATTTTTATAATTTTCTATAGCTATGATATGATCAAATCCATCATAGTAAATCCATTTACCATCCTTTTTTTTATCATAATAAATACCTTCTGCATATTTTTTACCATTTTTATAATAATGAATAGCATAAGCTTTTTTGCCATTATCACTAAAACTGAGTTTAGTTTTAATAATACTATCTGGATAGAAATATGTGAAATCACCTATTGGAGTGCCATGATTGAAATGTCCTTGGTAAAAAAGTTTACCCTCTTTATATTTCTCCCAATATCCATGTGGCAATCCATTTTTATCTTTTTGATTAATGGTATCATTTTGAGAAAATAATGAGATAGTTAAAAAAATATAAATTAAAATAAAAAAATTATATTTCATAATTGTAAATTTTGGTAATATTGTTTGATTTCTATAGCAAAATCATACAACGATTGAAATACTAAATCGATATCTACTAGTGTGAGTTCTACTTCTTCTAAATCTCCAATAAAAATTTTTTTCATTCCTAAATTTTGAGCAAAATCCATATCTACTTTACTATCACCTACCATCATACTATGAGAAAAATCTATCATCGGAAAATCTTCTTTTGCTTTTAAAGCCATGCCAGGATT
>JAGPGB010000212.1 GCA_018056215.1 Bacteroidales bacterium
CCTACTTTCATATAAAACAAATTAGTTAGTTTATCATCATATACAGTTTCTATAGATCCATAATCTTTGATAATTTCTCCTTGTGCAAATAAAGAATCTTGAGGTAAGAAAAACATATATTTATCATACATATACCTATTCATATATGCATGTCTATTCAAAGTAATTCCAAGTCCTAGGTATGGTGATATATGTATTTGATATCTTTTATCTGGGAAAAACATGTAATTATACCCCAAAATAAAATCAAACAAATTAAAACTATAATTATAATCATCAGATACCACATGCACAGAATCAAAAAAAATATCTTGTCCAAAATGTGCATTAGCAAATGTATCTATAGCATGTCTCTCCAGCACTATTATTGAATTTCTGAAATTAATATTTTGATGAAAATTAATGCCAAAAAGAAATTCACTTCTATTTTTAATTTTCATTTTAGAGGATTGTAATCCCATTAAAAATTTAATATTTGAGCCATCTGTTTTTTCACTTTTATAGCTTGTCCAATAATTAGCAGCATCATAGTTATAATCACTCACTGCATCTGGATTCTTGAAATAATCTATATATGCTGGTGTTGTGTTTGGTGTTTGAAAATTATATATATTAAAATAACCAAAACTAAAATCTATGGATGATAATCTCCACTTTTTATTAATAGTATCTTGTGAAAAGCAAATAGTATTTGCAATCATAAACATTGCAATAATTGATAATATTTTTTTCATATTTTAATATTTTTACAAATTTATATTAAATTTTTTTATACCAAATTTAAAAATTTTTATTACCATAAAAGTACTTTTTTGAAATTAATAAAATAAAAAAATTTTTATGTTTGATATTTATTTTTTACTTTTGTACAAAAATTATTTTTCATGATAAATAAAGCACCTTTTTTGATTAATAAAGCGATAATACTCTTGATATTTTTTATTTTTTCCTTGAATCTATTTTCTTGTCAAGCCCAAACTACTAGCATTAATCAACAAGAAAAAAAGATTGAAAAAGAAAAAAAGAAACGTCAAAAGGATGATACTATTTTATATCAAAAAGCTGTCAAACAACAAATGAATAATCAATCTGCTGAAACTAAAGATGCAATGAAAGATGCAGAAAAGCAAGCTAAACTTAATCGAGAGCATAAGAAAGAATTTTTCTTAAAACGTTGGATTCAGAATTGGCAGTATAAACAGCAGCATAAACCTCCTAAGACAAAAGGTTAATGAATGTTTAAAAAAAATGTTTATTTCATTTTATTATTATGTATTTTTTTATTGAATTCATGTAAAGAAGATGAAAATATACCCTATGTACCGGTAAATATAAGTATTGATGTATATGATGCTCTATATGGTGATATTAGTGTAGTTGGTGGGTATATGTACATTACAGGTGGCTATAAAGGCATAATCATTTATAGAAAATCTCAAGAGGAGTTCGTTACTATCGAAAGAGCATGTCCCTACAAACCTTTATTAGATTGTGAAAGATTAGCTGTAGATGACTCTACTTCACTTTTTGTAAAAGACGATTGCTGTGGCTCTATATTTTTGATAACTGATGGCAGTATAATTAATGGACCAGCTACCAAACCAGCTAAATTATATAACAATAATTTTGATGGTAGATATCTTTATATTTACAATTAGATAATTTGCTTAGAAATCTGATTTAGAGATAGATATTATACTAATTTATTCCACTGCAACTATAGAAAATTTAAATTTCAAATAATTTTTTGTAAAAAATTATAATAATTCCGTTTTAATGTCATTATTATTTGATGAATTTACAAATATAGTACGAGTAGGATAGGCAAATTCGATACCTTCTTTTTCGAAACTTTCTTTAATTTCAAAATTAATTTTTTGTTGTATATCCATATATAAATTATAGTCTGGATCCATTATATAATATACTACTTCAAATATTAAGTTATAATCTCCAAATTTATTAAAATGCACTCTATCTAGATTACAAATTTCGTTTTCGTTGATAATCTTTGTAATAATATCTGGTATCATTTTTAACTTTGCAATTGGAGTATCATATGTTATACCGAAAGTAAATGATATTCGTCTTTTTTGCATTCGTTTATAATTACGAACCCTACTATTACCGAGGTCTTTATTTGGTATTATTATTTCTTCACCAGTTAAACTATCTATTTTAGTAGATTTGATACCAATTTTTTTAACATTACCAGCTATATCACCTGTTACGATATAATCTCCTATCTCAAAAGGACGATCAAAATAAATCGAAAAGCTAGCAATCACATCTCCTAGTATTGCTTGTAATGCAAATGCAATAGCAATACCGCCAATACCTAACCCAGCAATCAAAGTTGTTATGTTTACACCAAAATTCTCTAAAAGTATTAGTATTGCTATTATCCATAATATTCCTTTCAATATATTATTTATCAATTTTATTATTCCTGCATCAGTAGCTCTACCTTCTTCTACTCTTTTTTTAGTTATGTTATTTGTAAAATAATTAATCCATACTGTTATAATTCTAGCAGCATAATAGATAATGATAATGGTTACGAAATAATTATAAATTTTATTGATAACAGGAGCTACATATATAAATTTGAATGCAACCCATAATGCTATAGCTAAGTATAATGGCCAATTTATTAGTTGCAAGCATTTGATTATGACATCATCTATTTCTGTCTTAGTTTTTTTAGCTATTTTTTTTAGTCTATTGAGAAAAATACTTTTAAAAACCCATAATAATATTGCTACTATAATAAATGCTATCAAACTAATCAAGTAATCTTTGACTGTATTTCCCCAAAATGATTGATTTAAAATATTTTCCATAAGTTTTAATTTTTTTATTTTACAAAGAAAAAGAATTTTTTTTTAATTATAAAGATAAATGCGACTCATATGAGTCGCATTTACCAAGTTATGAGTGTAAAAAGTAAAACGTTTATTTGATTATTAGTAGTGTACCACTTTGAGAAATTTTGTCTGGGAAAATAATTTTGTAAATATAAGTACCTGCTTGCACAGTAC
>JAGPGB010000014.1 GCA_018056215.1 Bacteroidales bacterium
AAATGCCAACTACCACAATTGTAGATAGCACATATGAAATAGCAATAGTTTTAGGTGGTGGGATGGTTACTAGTACTCAAGATTCTAATATTATTTTCAAATATAATCCAGATAGGATAATGAAAGCCTTAAAATTATATAATGAAGGTAAAGTAAAAAAAATACTTATTAGCAGTGGCAGCGGGTCTATGATACATAGAGATATTTTAGAAGCAGAGCTTTTGAAAACTGCACTCGTACAAGTAGGATATCCAGATTCTATTTTTATTGTGGAAGCTAAATCTAATAATACTTATGAAAATGCTTTTTACTCTAAAGAAATTTTAGATTCATTAAAGATTCCATATAATAAAACTATTTTAATAACCTCTTCATTACATATGAAAAGAGCTTACAAGTGTTTTGAAAAGCAAGGGATGGATTGTTTACCATATCCTGTAGCTCCTGTTAATTCATATCAAGCTGTTTCGCCTTCTTTTTATTTCCTCCCAGATGCTTCAGCACTTGAATTAACAAACAATCTATTACATGAAATATTTGGATTATTAGCATATAAAATAATGGGATATGCTTAATAAAAATAAATTGTATAAAGATTTTTAGGGAATATAAATCTCCAATGCTACTATATCACTATAAGCACGTATTTGAATTTCTGTAAACGAAGCAGGTATCATACAGCAATCTCCAGCTATAAAATCAAGTTGGTGTCCATTTACAGATATTTCTCCATTACCATTCAAAAACAAATAAGCAAAAAAACTATCAAAAAGTTCTACATTTTTTATTATTTCTTTACCAGCAGATAAAACTATTCTATTAGTTACGAAATCTTTTCCATTAAATAAATTCACAGTTTTGTCAGCTAAAAAAGGCTGATACAGAAGGTCCTCGAGTTGTGCATCGTAGTCTATCACTTGCAGAGCTTTATCTAAATGCAATGGTCTAGGATTGTCTGAATCTTGTGGTCTATCCCAATCATAAATACGATAAGTAATATCACTACTTTGCTGTATCTCAGCTAAAAATAATCCAGGTCCCAGAGCATGAACAGTGCCCGCAGGAGTATAAATATAGCTATGTGGCGACACATTAATATTTCGAAATAGTTCTCCTATTTTTTTATCATTTAAATATTTCCTTACAATATTAGGATCAGCTTTTCTAGACAATCCATGAATTATTTGTGCATTATTATCAGTTTTCAGAAAATACCACAATTCATTTTTACCAAACTCTTGATTTTCAATTTTTTTAGCCCAATAATCATTAGGATGCACTTGTATGCTTAACCATTCTGTTGTATCTAAAAGTTTAATTAATATAGGCAAATTAGTACCATATTTTTCGAAAACATGTTCTCCTACTAGCTCATCCATAAAAATTTCTATCATTTCTGCGACATTATTTCCAGCCCATTCACCATTAATTATTTCACTTTCTTTGCCAGCAATAGCACTTAGTAACCACGCTTCACCAATATTATCATCAGTGGTTTCATGGTATAATTGTGCTAAATTTTTACCACCCCATACTTTAGGAAATAATTGAGGTTTAAACTTAAATGGATACAGAGTTTGCATAATTTCTATTAATATATTTTTTTTTAAAACTAACTATTATTTTTAAATTTATTTAATTGCAGTCTAGCCATATCTACGTAAATACTTACAGGAAAATCAGTAATTAATTGCAAAAGTAATTCTTTAGCTTTATCATAGTTTTTATAAACATCAGCATAAATCATTGCCAAATCGTATAGAGCATCGTCAGCTTTTACTTCATAATAATAATTGTCTATGATTTTTGTTAATTCAGCGATAGCAAGATCATATTGAGATAATTTTTTATAAATTTGAGCTTTTTTGAGTAAAACATCATCAATAATAGGATGAGAACTATATTTAATTAAAATAGTATCTAAATAATTTAATGCACTTATAAAATCTAAAATATGCTCCATATATTCAGCTTTTGCATAATATTGCAAAGGCACATAAGAACTATCAAAAGCGATATTTTCTTGAATAAATACTGATTTATTAATAGCATCATTAGCTACAAATTTAGTAGTGGAGCCTTTGAGTGCGTCAAATTGAGCTTTAGCGAATTGTATATCACCCATTAAATAGTAAATATATGCTTTATAATATTTAGCATAATAACCAGTAGTATCTTCTTTGAAATCTTTTTCTACTTGTCCACATAGCAAAATAGCATCCCATGGATTATCCATAGCCAAGTATATATCTGCCATAGCGAATTTCACTTGTGCCTGTATAGGTGTGACGGATACAATTTTTTTCAAAATTTCTTGCAAATTATTCAAAGCTTTATTGCAATCATGCAAATAAAAACAAAGAATCTTGCTATAATTAATCATAAACTCTGGCTGATATCGAAATTCTGGATATTCAGAAATAAATTTTTCTATCTCATTATTCAAATTATTAATCTCAAGAGCATCAATATTGGAATGTGATAATACATTTTTCATCTTTTCATTTAATAATAAAACTCTTGCTTTCAATGTATATGGAGAATTAGGAAATTGAGTGATTAATTTTTCAAAAGCACTTATTGCTAATTGATTTTTACCAATATTTAATAAATCATTACCAAGCTCAAATAATATTTGTCCTTGTCCATTAGTTCTTTTTTCAAATGCTACAGCCTGATTAATGGCAGCCTCGAAATTTCCTGTTTGATTATAAAACCAAATTAATAATTCATTATATAATTGACTTTTAGGATTATTAGAAATGAAATCCAATAAAATATTTTTTAATATAGGGGTGAATTCATCCGATCTATCCACTTGCATTACTGAAGTGAAGACCTTAATAAGCCAATCTTTTTCGCCAGAGAAATCTTTTATCAAATTAGTTATTAGCAAAGTTGCATTTTTATAATCTTTGGCTATTACATATTTAATTGCAAGATTTTCATTTATTTGTTTAGACAAAGGTAATGCTTTGGCACCAGCTTCTAATATCTTAATAGACCAATCTATCTTATTTTTAAATTCACAAGCTTGAGCCAAATCTAAATAAGCAACTTCATTATTAGCGGCTATATTTAATATATCTTCCCAAGTTTTTTGAAATTTTTTATTATCATTTTGTAATTCATAAACCTCTAATAAATCTATGTAGTATCGAGCACTTGGATTATTTTTTAACTGTGTAGAAATTAACTTTTCAGCTTCTTTAAATTTATTAATTTTAATTAAAGAATTCAAAAAATTATCATAAATATAAGTATTAGCATTTCTATAATAAAGCTTTTCATATATAGATGCAGCATTTTGGTAATCACCACGTTGATAAAACTCTAATGCTAATGCTTCATCATTTGTAGGATTCTGAGATAGCACTAATGAAGCATTAAAAATTAATGACACAATACACAGCAAAAATCTAAATTTCATTCGCAATGATTATTTATACAAAGTTAAAAAAAAATAATAATTAAGAGGATCATAAAGCTTTTAAAAAATTAATAAGCAAACAAATAGGATAAAAAAATTTTTACTTAATAAAATCTATACCCATATATGGGACGAGCACTTCAGGGATCCTAATGCCATCAATAGTTTGGTTATTTTCTAATAAAGCAGCAACTATTCTTGGCAGAGCTAAAGCACTACCATTAAGGGTATGAGCCAAAATAGTTTTACCATTATTAGTTTTAATTCTCAATTTTAATCTATTAGCTTGGAAGTTTTCAAAATTAGATACAGAACTAACTTCAAGCCATCTTTGCTGACCAGCAGAGAATACTTCGAAATCATAGGTAAGAGCAGAAGTGAAGCTGATATCACCACCACATAATTTTACTATCCTATAAGGTAGTCCCAGAGCTTGTACTAAAGACTCCACATAAGCAACCATTTCATCTAAAACATCATATGAGTTATCTGGATGAGCTATTTGTACAATCTCTACCTTGTCAAACTGATGTAATCTATTAAGTCCTCTCACATCTTTGCCATAAGAACCAGCTTCGCGACGAAAACAAGCAGAATAAGCTACATTTTTGATAGGTAAATTATCCTCAGCAATGATAGTATCGCGATAAATATTCGTAACAGGTACCTCAGCAGTAGGTATCAAGTATAGTTGGTCTAAATCTACATAATACATTTGGCTGTCTTTATCAGGTAATTGTCCCGTAGCAAAAGCAGAATCTTGATTTACTAAAAGTGGTGGTTCTATTTCTGTATACCCATTCTCCCAAGCTTTATCTAAGAAAAATTGAATTAAAGCTCGCTGTAGCTTAGCACCCCATTTTTTATATATTGGAAAACCTGCTCCAGTAATTTTGGAACCCAAAGAAAAATCAATAAAATCGTACTTTTCGGCTAATTCCCAATGTGGCAGAGCAGTGAAATCAAACGTTGGGATGACACCACCATTTTTTACTATTACATTGTCATCTGCTGTCTTACCCTCTGGTACAGACTCGTGAGGAATGTTTGGAAGTAGTACTAAAATATTATTTATTTTAGATTCAATTTCTTTTAAAATAACTTCTTTTTCTTGTATTTCTATCTTAATACTTGCTGTTTCATCTTTTATTTTATTAGCTTCATCGAAATTTTTGTTTTTTATGAAAATTCCAATTTGACGAGAGAGTTCATTCATTTTATTTTGTAAATCATCACGTGAGGTTTGTAATGACCTCCTTTGATTATCTAGCGTTATAATTTCATCGACTAAATCTACATTAGGAAAATGTTTTTTTGCAAGTCCATTTTTCACCCTTTCAGTCTCTGTTCTAATAGTATTCAATGGTATCATAATATGAATTATTTTATTGCAAAATTAATTGATAATTTTTAAAATAAATGTTAAAAATGAACAAAAAATATTTAAAAAGATAAGTCCTAAACTATTTTAGAGAAACATTTTCAATACTTTTACGCTTTCACAAATATTTTTATAATTTTTGTCAATTTATTTGAAATCTTTTAAAAAAGCATCTTTACCATCAAATACTGCATATGTGGGTTCTGTAAGCCACGTGCCAAGATTAATATATTTAATATCATTAATCATCACATTCATTTTTAAATGTCTATGTCCCATTATAGCAATGTCTGGTTTATTATTTTGATCTAAATTTGCTAAAAATCTAATAATAAATTCTTTATCATCACCTTTATATTCTTCAATATATTTCTCATAATTTCCTCTACTAGTAGAAGATAAGCTATGTGCTATTTTAAAAGCAAAATATGGATGTAGGGTAGAAAATAAAATTTGAGCAAATCTATTTTTAAAAACAGATTTCATAATTTTATAACCATAATCATCAGGACCAATGCCATCTCCATGTCCTACAAGTAATCTTATATTATTTATTTGAAATCCTGCTATTTCTCTATAAATCTTAAAACCAATTTCATTTTCTAGATAACCATATGTCCACAAATCATGATTTCCAACAAAAAAATGTATTTCTATTCCAGCATCAGCCATTTTGGCTAATTGACCAAATAATCTAACATATGATTTGGGAACGACATATTTATATTCATACCAAAAATCAAATAAATCACCTAAAATAAATATAGCTTGAGCATGAGGTTCTATTTGCTCTAACCATTTAACAAGTAATTTTTCTCTTTTTTTGCTTTCTACTTCGTTAGGTACACCTAAGTGAATATCAGAAATAAAATATAAATTTTTGTTATCATTTAAAAAATAGGGAATATAAAGAATGTCTTTTTTCATTTAGATAAATTGAGAGATGATACATCAATGCTATCAATATGATGAGCTTTGTCTCGTATTATTCCACTGTCGTCTATCAAGTAATACATTGGCAAAATATCCACGGCATATAGTTGAGCTACGGGGCTATGTAGACTACTAAGGTCATAGCATACTGTCCAATTAATTTTTTCTCCTTCAATAGCTCTTTTCATCGTCTCTGTATCATAATCTAAAAAAATAGTTACTATTTTTACATTTTTTCTTGTTAATTGGGGTAAAATATTTTTTAATTTTTGTATATCTTTTACACTTGATAGTGAAGCTCCTGCAAAGAAATGTAATAATACAGGCTGACCAATATTTAAAGATAAAACAAAGTCTGAATCTGATTGCCAAAGAGGTAATGCAAAATCTGGTGCAGGTTTACCTATAGCTAATCTACTTAATATGCTATCTCGCTCAGCTATTTGAGCTTTTACTTTATTTATTCTCATCTTCAGATTAATGATATGCTCATTATTAGAATATTTTTTTTCTAAATTTTCTAATACCCATTGATAAAATTCTAAATCTTTGACTTCATCAAACAATGGTTGATTTACAAAATACTGATAAATTATGAACACATTAGCAAAATTCTCTGGATTTTTATTTATTAGAGATAATGCAGAATCTCTCTGTGCTTTAAAAATCGATAAAGCCTCATTATCTAAAGAATCTTTTAACTCTAAACTATTATCATCATATTTATGATTTTCCCAAAATATAGTAAGATGGTCCAGTTTATTCATATTTTCTCGAGTAAAAGCTCTATATTTGTGAATCGTCTCACTAGATGGTGAGCCCAAAATAGAGTATGTAGCATCTAATTGAGCATAATTACCACTAATATAAATATTTTCTTTAGGATGAGTTGCTAAGATTATAAAATTTGTATCATTAGTATAAACTTTGATAAATTGTGGTTGCGAAATAGGTAATCTGACTTTGAAACTACCTTCTTCATTTAGGGTACAGCTATCCAAAGGTTCTAACTCTTTAGGATGTATAATAGAAAAATACAATGGTTTGCCATCACCACCGATAAATCTTCCAGATACATCTACTTGCCCATCAGGGACTTGTCTTTTGCAACCAAAAAATAATGGAATAAAAATTAGTATAGATAATAAAATTATTTTAATTTTTTTCATGATAATTGTTTATGTTTATAATTCAAATTGAAAAGGTAATAATAAATTAACAGAAGGTAAAATAATACCTTTCATTAAAGGACTAAGTAAAATAACACGTAGGGACTTATTTTGAGCAGTCTGAATTTCTGCCATCACTTGTCTACAAGCTCCACATGGAGTTATTATTTCTTTATATGTTTTTTCAATGTTATTAGCATAGATAGCTATCGTTTCAATGGCTTCATCTGGATAAGCACTATGAGCATAAAATAAAGTAACTCGCTCTGCACACAACCCTGATGGATATGCTATATTTTCCTGATTATTCCCTTGTATTATCATATTATTTGATAATCTTACTGCAGCTCCTACATGAAAATTACTGTATGGTGCATATGCACGATTAGAAGCCTCTATAGCATTATTTACCAATTCTTGATCCTTCTCATCTAGCTCTTCTAAATTATCAAAAATTAAATATTCCAATCCTAAATATTCTTTTTTCATTTTTTAAACTAATTATAGTGTACAAATTTACGATAAATTTTTAATTTTATTACTTTATAAAAAATCGTTAATAAATTTTAGACAATTTATGTAATAAAATCTATATAAATTCATAAATCACTATTTAAGTTTGCAGAAATAGCAAATAAAAATTCTTTTTAAGAAAAAATTTTTATATAAATTTGCACTACACATTTTAAATAATAAAAAATATGAAAAGAATTCTTTTATTATTATTGATTGTTATTGTCAATATTAGTTTTTTATTTTCTCAAAAAATAGAGCTAAATGATGCTATGTCTTTAGCAAAAAAATTTGAGCGTACAAGTAAATACATGCAGCAATCAGTAATATTAGCACACCAGACACCTTATTATTATATTTTTACAAATGAGCAAAATAGCTCTTTTGTAATAATAAGTGCATATAAACAACTATATCCAATATTAGGATATTCTACAGAGAGCGGATTTGATGCCAATAATATAATTCCGCCATTACAGTGGTTTTTAGATGGATTAAGCGAGCAAGCTGAGATTGCTATTGCTGATCCTAATTCTACAGATAGATTCAGAGAAGCTTGGGATAATTTAGAAAAATTTGGACATCCTGAGGGTAAAAATGTAGCAGTAGTTTCACCTTTATTAACAACATCATGGGATCAAGGATGCTATTATAATGCTCTATGTCCAGTAGATATAAATGGTCCATGTAGTCATGTATGGGCTGGATGTGTAGCAACAGCTATGGGACAAATTATGAAATATCATGCTTATCCCACATCTGGCACTGGTACACCTTCATATACATCTGATTATGGTGTATTATCCGTTATGCTCGATACAGTAACGTATAATTATGCAGCTATGCCAAATCAACTAAGTGCAAGTACTGATAGCATACAAGTAGCAAAATTACTTTATCATGCAGGTGTTTCTGTATCTATGGGTTATGGTCCAGACGGTAGTGGAGCTCAGTCTTCAAATGCAGCTTTATCTTTTAAAAATTATTTTAAATATCCATCATATGTAGAATATGTTTCTAGAGAAGGTATGGAAGATATTAGCTGGGGAATGATCCTAAAAACAGAAATTGATGCAAAAAGACCCGTATATTATTCTGGTGGCGGACTACCTGGTGAAGCTGGTCACGCTTTTGTATGTGATGGCTATGATGGAGCAACACATTTTCATTTCAATTGGGGATGGAGTGGTTATGCTAATGGATATTACTATCTAAATAGCTTAACACCTGCTGGTAACAATTTTACTAATGGACAAGACATAATAAAGGGTGTAGAACGAGCTGATGATGATCAAGTATATTGTAATAATTCAACAACTTTAACAGCTGAAAGTGGTACAATAGAAGATGGTAGTGGCAGTGCTAGATATGGGAATAATTCTAATTGTGGTTGGATAATTAGCCCTTCTTCTCAACCTGCATCAATTATTTTAACTGTTGAATATTTAGCTTTAGAAGAAGAAATAGATTATGTAATTATTTATGAAGGAACATCTAGTTCTGGTAATGTAATAGCTGCTCTGACAGGTCATACATTACCTTCTCCAGCTACATATTATATATCCTCTCCAAGTGTTTATATAGAATTTACTTCTAACGCTTCTCTGAGAGATGATGGATTTAGGATTAAATATCAATCTGGTAACAGCATTAATGATGTAGCAAATAGTAATTTATCTATTTATCCTAATCCTGCTACAGATCTTATCGTAGTAGAAACTACCGAAAATATTAATAATGTTAAAATATTTAATTCATTAGGACAAAATGTACTAAATCAAAATTTCCAAAACCAAAACAAAATAAAATTGAATATAGAAGATATTATCCCTGGCTTATATATCATTGAAACTTCATTAGACAATGGACTGAAACTGCGTAAAACTATAAATATTCAATAAAATAACAATATCCAAAATAAAAAAAGGGGCTTAAGCCCCTTTTTTTATTTAACTATTTCAAAACTTACTAAATTGATTTGACATCTAAAATATCTCTAAGTGTATTACCTAATAACATTGTCAATAAGATAATTAATGTAAGGCATATGCCTGGTATTAATGCTAAATAGAAAGTAGGCAAAAGCAAATGACCAAAATACTCTTGTATCATAGCCCCCCAAGATACCATCGGTGGTTGAATACCAATACCTAAAAAACTTAAACCTGATTCTAATAATAAAGCTGTAGACAAATTAGAAGCTGCTAAAATAGTGATTATACCACCAAGAGAAGGTAATACACTATGAACAAGAATATATCTATTAGAAAAGCCTAATGCTTTTAAACCATTTATGTAATCTTCTTGTTTGATAGATAATACTTGCCCTCTGACGATTCTAGCTACATCCATCCACAGAGTAAAACCTATTGCTAAAAATACAGGTGTAAATCCCTTACCTAAAGCAAAAGACATTGCCATAGCAATCAAAATACTAGGTATAGACCATAAAACTGTTACAAAAAACATAACAACTTTATCTATCCATCCACCATAAAATCCTCCTAATATCCCCATAAAAACTCCTAATATAATAGAAAAAAATGTGGATATCAACCCAACTAATAAACTAATACGCGCTCCCCATAAAATGCGACTTAGCACATCTCGTCCCATCCTATCCGTACCAAACCAAAATTTTATCTTTTTTATTTTTATATTATTCGAAGCCCATGGTATAGATTTTATCTCGCCTTCTTTATAAGTTCTGATTATTATATTTTCATCTTTAATTTGATAAAAATCTATGCTAATCATCTCACTATTAGGCTGGACTCCCCAAATCAATTTTTTATAAAAAGGAAGTTCCACTTTTGAATCTTTTATCAAAAACATTACTTCTGATCCCATTGGCAAATATGCTAGCTCTGGATGCTGCTGATTAGCAAAATAAGATTTATCTGGTGCAATAAATGGCGTAAATATAGCTGCAAATATGATTAAAATAAAAACAAATAAAAGTATTCTAAGCTGATTTCTGTTTTTTTTCTTTTCTATCATAAACAAAACTTATTAAGCAAAAATATATATTTTTTATTATTTCATTAATTAAATCAAAAAATAACATATATCTAAAAAATGTTATAACTTTAACAAAAATTTTATTATAAAAGAAAAATGCGAATAAATAAGAGAATATTAATATTTTTTAACCTGCTAATTCCAATTATGAGCTTCTCACAAAGCACATATGGTTTCTTAGATTTTAGTAATAATGCTAGAAGTAATGCATTAGGCAATATATTATATTCAGTTTACGAGCCAGATGCCATGTCTTATTATCATAATCCTGGATATATTAATGACAGCGATGCATATACTGTAGGTTTTAATTATGATCGATATGCAGCAGACATTTCTCAATTTGTACTAAATTTTAATCCCTATTTTACAAATTTTGGAACTTTAAACTTTACTATAAAATATGTGAATTATGGTAAATTTCAAGGATATGATTGGACTGGCGAAGAGACAAATGATTTTTTTGTCAACAATTTTGTATTGAGTGCAGGCTATGGGAAACAATTATTTGAAAAAATAAACATTGGAATAAACATTAAGGGAGCATACATACAAGCAGATAAATTTGCAATAGCATTAGCCTCTGATATAGCTTTAAATTATTATGATACAGCACAGAAAATCAGTCTATCATTATTTGTAAGAAATATAGGACATGAAATAATACAAAATTTTGGAGATAAAAAAAATAGCACCATGCCATTTAATTTGGCATTAGCAATGTCTAAAAGATTTTTAAATGCCCCATTTAGATTTCATCTGTATTTGCATGATTTACATGATTGGCATTTAAGATATACAGACAGTACTTCATTACAATTAGACCCGTTCACAAATCAATATATCGAACCCCAAAAATTCGCTAAAACTACAGATGAGATAATGAGACATTTCGCATTTGGTATAGAAATAATTCCAATGAAATTTTTAAGTTTAATGATGGGCTACAATTATCAAACAAGACAAGAGATGCAAATAAATAGTCATAAAGGGTTAGTAGGCTTTTCATTTGGAGTAGGACTATATACTAATCGATTTTCATTCATTTATTCATACAATATCTCTCACCTAGCCTACGGACCCAATAATTTTTCATTAATAATACCATTAAAATCATATTTATAAAAATATTATGGACAGAAATCCTAAAGCAAAAACATTAAAAAATTTAGCAAATTATTTAGAGAAAAAAGCTAATCTAAAACAAGACGTTTTCGATAATACCAAAAGTGCATTTGATTTAATCAGACAAGAATCTATGTATCTATTAAAAGAATTAAGGAATAATATGCTAAATAAAAAAAGAGTTGTACCATTAGAAATTATTGAACATACTGAATTCGAATTTGAAATTAAATTTGCTGGAGATATATTAGCATTTTTTATGCACACAAATGCATTTATGTTACCTCCATTTCATCCTGCATTAAAAAACAACTATGCAAAAGAAAATAAAGAAAATGCCTTCGTAGGCATAATTAATATTTTTAATTTTTTAGCAGATTCATTTAAATATAATAGATATGATGATTTAGGATATCTAATAGGAAGGATATATGTAAACAAAGATAATCACTTCTACGTAGAGGGCAGACCAGAAATACAAAATATTCCTATACAATTTGAATATCAAAAAATATCGTCAAAAGAGATGCGAAATGTTCTAATAAACAGTATTTTATCTACAATAGATTTTGATTTAATGTCTCCTCCATTAGAAGGGCTGGAGCCAATAGCAGTAAGAATGTATTTAGAGGCATTGGAGAGTTATCCATTAAAGACCAGTAAATTAGTGGGGTTCAGGGGGAATAATTTTAATAAATAGGAGGATGAGGATGGGAAACAAAAATAAATATATATTGTTTGGAAATTTATTTGATTAAATTTCCAAATTTTAATTATTTTTGTAAAAATAATACGTTATGAAACAATTAGTTGATAATCTAGTAGAACATTTATCAATGGGCAAACAAGAGCATTTAGCTTTCCTCGATGGCCTCTTTTATTTATTAAAACAAAAAGATGCAGATGTAGTAGACTATCAAGGTCTCAAAGCAGAAAGTGTATCGCCGCAATGTCCCAAATGTGAAAGTATTAACATTATAAAGAATGGTCATCAACAAGGACAGCAACTCTATCAATGCAAAGAATGTGGCAAAAACTTCAGAGTAACTACAGGCACCTTCGTATACAATCTACATAAAAAAGAATTAATGCTAGACTATATTCTCTGCATGCTTGAGGGTAAAAGTTTACGTCAATGTGCAAAGGAAATAGGAATAGATCTAACAACGAGTTTCGAATGGAGACATAGGATATTGACAGCACTCAGGAGCTTCGACGATAATGTTAACTTCTTTGGGATAATGGAGCTCGAGGAGTTACTGATGAAGTATTCAGAAAAAGGAAGAAGATACAAAAGTAAAGAAGAATATTTGATAGCTCAGGAGAAAAAGCAGCACAATGTGGCAGTTCTGGCCATGAAAGATAGAAGTGGCAATATGCTATTCAATCTAATTTGTTTCGATAAAGTTAAGAAGACGCAATTAGAAAAGATATTAAGGAATAAAGTATCTACAAGCAGTACGATATGTGGAGAAGATAGGAAAGAGTTCAAGAAATTTAGGTCAAAGAAGTTAAAGAGTAAGGCAGTGAAACGTGAATTAGTGAAAGATCAGAATGACACATACAACATAAATACGGTGAGGCAGCATACAGTGAGGTTTGCTAAGTGGATAGACAAGCAGTTCAGAGGAGTAGCTACGAAGTATTTACAAAGTTATATAATGTGGTACATAGTTAAGCACAAATATTTATTGAATAAATTAATAGAGGATGTGGGGAGGATGCTGAATTTAGCTGCGTCGGATAGGCGTGCATGGTATGAATACATAAAGCTTAGGACTAAACCAATAGAAAACCTAACATAAATTATATTCCTTTTTTATTTGATTTTTTTCATTTCCTCTATCATCCCCTATTTATTACTCAAAAAAAAAAGAGGAAAATTAATAAATTTTCCCCTTTTTTAT
>JAGPGB010000213.1 GCA_018056215.1 Bacteroidales bacterium
CAATATCCTGGCATGGGAAAAGAACTTTATGATAATTATCCATTAGCTAAAGAGATGATGAATAAAGCTAATGAGATCTTAGGATTTGACATATTAAAAATAATGTTTGAGGGTACAGAGCAGGATCTAATGCAGACAAAAGTTACTCAACCCGCGATATTTATCCATAGTGTTACTTTAGCTAATATTTTATCTGATAACTTCAAACCAGATATGGTTGCAGGTCATTCATTAGGAGAATTTTCAGCTTTAGTAGCAGCTAAATCAATGACATACGAAGATGGACTAAAATTAGTCTTTGCAAGAGCTATGGCTATGCAAAAAGCATGCGAAATGCATCCAAGCACTATGGCTGCAGTTATAGGACTAGACGAGTCAACTGTAGAAGAAGTGTTATCTAACATCGTTGACGAAATCGTGGTACCTGCCAATTATAATACTATCGGTCAGATAGTTATTTCTGGTTCTATGAAAGGTATAGAATTAGCTATGGAAAAACTAAAAGCAGCAGGTGCTAAACGTGTGCTACCTCTCAAGGTTGGTGGAGCTTTTCATAGTCCTTTGATGGAGCCAGCTAGATTAGAATTAGAAACTGCTATTGATAAAACACCTTTCCACACACCTATCTGTCCCATTTATCAGAATGTATCAGCTCTACCATCGACAGATCCTATGCAGATAAAACAAAATCTTATTAAGCAACTCACCTCACCTGTTAGATGGACTCAAACTATTAAAAATATGATCAATGATGGAGCTAGAGAATTTATAGAAGTAGGTCCAGGAAATGTTTTGCAAGGATTAATTAAAAAAATATCTTCTGATATTAATGCCTATAGTGCTACTATTTAATAAAAAATAAAATAATTATGGATCTTAGTAAAATAATGTACATTTCAGGTAAACCAGGGTTATACAAAATCGTTGGTAATAACAAATCTTCTTTTATTGTAGAAAGTTTATTAGATGGTAAACGTTCTCCTGTTTTTCTAAATAATAAGATTAGCCCTTTGTCTGATATTGTTGTTGTTACAGTAGATGGTCAAGTGCACGTAGAGGAAGTATTTAAAAATATTTTAAAAGAATATAATGGACAAAAAATCGATATAGACACTAACAACGAAGAGCTACTGTTCGAATTTATGGATAAAATGCTCCCCAACTGGGATCGTGAGGCAGTAACTAATAAAGATATTAAAAAAATTATTCAATGGTATAATTTATTAATAGAAAATGCCATAATCACTATAGAAGACTTAAAAGAAGAATCTGAAGACCAAAAAGATGAAAAAGACAATATAACTGAAGAAGATAAAGAAAACGATTCAGAAAATGCTGATAAAGAAATAAATGAATAATAAAAAAATTCATACTCAGCTCATAGTACTTGATAACGAAGAAATAAATAGTTCACATTTTCGTTTACATTTAGATTTACCAGCCGACTGCTCCCACATTCAACCAGGACAATTTGCAGAATTTTATGTGCCACCTACTTTGCAATCTTTTTTACGTATACCACTTTCTATTCACTTTGTCTCAGATAAAGAAATTCTATTTCTAATCCAAATAAAAGGAGAAGGCACAAAATATCTAAAAACATTGCAAAAAGGTGATAGAATAGATACCATATTGCCATTAGGTAAAGGTTTTACAATTCCTACAAATAAAAAAGTTGCATTGATAGGTGGTGGCTGCGGCATAGCACCATTATTATTTTTAAGCAATCGACTAGCTGCCAATAATAATCAGCAACATATATTCCTTGGATTTAGAAATTATGAACAAGCAATGCTCATAAATGATTTCAAGAAATATGGCGAAGTAATAGTAGCCACTGATGACGGCTCTTTTGGAGATAAAGGAGTAATAACAGATATTTTTGAAAAAAAATTAGAAAAGTTTGACTATGTTTATTCGTGTGGTCCTACAATAATGCTAAACAAAGTTATGGAAATATGTAAATACAACAAATTATATTGCGAAGTATCCTTAGAAACACTGATGGGCTGCGGCATAGGTGCATGTTTATGCTGTGCTGTATCTACTAAAAATGGCAATCTCAGAGCTTGCATAGATGGACCGGTGTTTGATTCTAACCTTATCAATAAACTAAATTATTAAATGAATATAACAGTAGAAATAGGTAAATTAAAATTAAAAAATCCAATATTAACAGCTAGTGGTACATTTGGCTACGGACAAGAATTTGAAGATTTCATTGACCCATCAATATTGGGTGCATTAATTACAAAAGGGACAACATTAGAACCACGCGAAGGCAATAATTATCCTAGAATGGCTGAGACTAGCGCAGGGATGCTAAATGCTGTTGGATTACAAAATAAAGGTGTTCATTATTTCATAAATGAGATTTTACCATCTATTGCCAAATATCAAACAAATATTATAGTAAATGTAGCAGGCAATGCAGTAGAAGATTATGTAGAAACAGTTTCTCTATTAGATAAAATAGATCGTGTGGATGCAATAGAACTAAATGTGTCATGCCCAAATGTTAAACATGGTGGTATGCAGTTTGGTACTAATTATGATCTACTAAAAGAACTACTACAAAAAGTAAGAAAAACGTACAATAAAACCTTAATTGTAAAACTTTCACCCAATGTAGCTAATATAGAGGATTTTGCCATACTGTGCCAGGCTGAGCATGCAGATGCCATCACTGTAGCAAACACTTACTTGGGCATGGCAATAGACATAAATACGATGAAACCCAAATTAGCTACTATTACTGGAGGTTTGTCAGGACCTGCCATTAAACCCATAACTCTTAGAATGGTATACCAATGTTCACAAGTTGTTAATATCCCAATAATAGCTAGTGGTGGCGTCATATCATGGCAGGACGCTATAGAATATTTTTTAGCTGGAGCTACAGCAATTCAAATAGGAACTGCTAATTTCATAAATCCTTCTATAATACAAGACATATTATATGGAATAGAACAATACTTATCACAAAAAAATATTAAAAATATTAAAGAAATCATTGGGGCGATG
>JAGPGB010000214.1 GCA_018056215.1 Bacteroidales bacterium
CTTTTTGTTTTTTATTTACATTTTGTTCTGCATCAACTTGTTGAGATAAAATATAATCTATTCTAGTTATAAAATCACTTAAAATATTCATATAATTAATATATGCATCGTAGGGAGATCCATAGGGATTAAAATATTTATGTACATCGCCATCAGAGAACCATTTAGTGCACATATAATAAAAATGGTCACTTGTTTGCAAGTACAACCAATCTTTGAAAATGTCAGGATTATTTGTTTGCAAGACTTTATCTCTAAGTGAATATAATGTGTTAAATGCATCCTCCTGCAGATCATTGCCTAACCAAGCTGTGAGATCTCTTTCTTCATCTGCCCAAGATGTAGGGTATGGCACGTGAAGTGGAGCTACAGGTTGAAGTATTTCAGTGAGTTCTGTAGGATTAGCAAATTCATAATCTGAATGGGAAAATACTCTACTTGGTAATGCTCTCATGAAGTCAAAGATTCCAGTTTCTTTCCATTGATGTTCTCCAAAAGTTTCATAATCCATAAATAAATTGATAACTTCATGATTTTTATCAATATTATTTAACCAGTCTACATATTTATCTGCTGTTAATGGCCATTGGTTCCAATCTCGGTTAGAAAATCTAAAAGCTATATCATCGCTTAGTTGGTAATCTTTTAGTAAAAGTTTTAGTTCAGGTTTTCTGACATTATAATAAAGAAAATGCGGGCTCTTCCAACCTAATATATGTTTAGCTCCTTCGGCTAGCATTACTTTGTATCCCAGATCTGCTACGTACTCGCCTATTTGATCGCTATAGATAAGCTCTGTATTTCTAAAAGCTGTGCTAGGTTTCACACCTAATAAAGATTGTAATTTTTCTTGTTGTAAATTAATCTGAGAATAAAATTCGTCTTTAGAAATCACAGATGCTAAAGAGTGACTATAAGTCTCTGCTAAAAACTCTACTGCACCTGTATTAGCTAATAATTTGAAACTCTCAATAACTTCTGGAGCGTATTTCTCAAATTGCTCAAGGGCTACTCCAGAGATAGAAAAGGCCACCCTAAAACGTTGTCCAAACGTTTGAATAAGTTCATACAGTAATTGATTCATTGGTAAATAACACTTATCTGCAACCCTACGTAATATATATTGATTTTGATAATCATCATAATAATGATGATTAAGTCCTATGTCAAAAAATCTGTAAGTTCTCAATCTCATGGGTTGATGAACTTGGAAATAAAAACAAATATATCTCATACACTTTTCATTTTAAAATTAAATATTCTTGTAATAAAGTCTCATACAGCTGTTTAACCTCATAAGCTGAATTATCCCATTTTAGCTGATCTACCTCATCTTTACTATATTTTTGGAACATTTTATTAATTCCTGGATAATGTAAAATGCCATAAATAGCATTAGCCATAGCATCAATATCCCAAAAGTCTACTTTGATAGCATGTTTGAGAACTTCTGCTACTCCACTTTGTTTAGAAATTACTATAGGAATATTAGACATCAAAGCCTCAAGAGGTGAAATGCCAAAAGGTTCAGAAACACTTGGCATCACATAAACATCACTATATGAAAGTACTTCTTCTACTTCAGGACCTTTTAGAAAACCAGTAAAATGAATCTTGTGTCCTATACGATATCGCGCTGCTAATCTGACTATTCTGGGGAACATATCTCCAGAGCCAGCCATCACAAATCTCACATTATCATCATATTGTAATAATTTACGAGCAGTTTCTACAAAATATTCTGGCCCTTTTTGAAAAGTTATCCTACCAATGTAAGTAACTACTTTTTCTTTATATGGTTTCTGTACTTTGGGTCTTGTATTAAATTTAAAAGCATCTGCACCATTATAAATAGTAAATACTTTGTCAGGATTAATACCATATCTATTAATCACTATATTTCTTGTATAGTTAGATACAGTGATGACTTTATCAGCTTGCATCATCCCCTCACGTTCGATATTATAAACATCTTGGTTAATATTTTCACCGCTACGATCAAACTCTGTAGCGTGTACATGCACCACTAATGGTTTGCCACTTGTATTTTTAGCTGCTATACCAGCAGGATATGTTAACCAATCATGAGCATGTATTACATCGAAATCATTTGTAGCGGCTAGAGCACTAGCAATTAATGCATATCTAGATACTTCATACATCAGATTAGGACCATATTTACCAGAAAATTGATATTTTTGTTTAAAAAATTCATTTTTTGTAATTTCTTCATTAATTAATTTTTCATATTCTTTAGTATAATATTCTGGACTAATATAAGGAATGATTTTAGAAGCTACTTGTATATATTTCAATCTTTTCCAAAGTTCTACGGTAGATTGATCTTGTAGATTAATCTCAAAATCTGAAGCATTAACTATTCTAATTTCATTATCTTCGTCTCCAAAGGCTTTAGGAACAACAAAAATAACTTCTACACCTTGCCTAAGAAGAGCTTTAGTGAGCCCATAGCAGGCTGTACCTAAACCACCTGAAATATGTGGTGGAAATTCCCAACCAAACATCAATACTCTCATAGATTTTTATATTTTTCAATTAACCATTTCATTCTCAGAATTTCTGCTACACTCCAAGCCTGAGAAATAGCTCCACCAGGTTTGTGTGGTGGATCTCCATCAAAGACTTCGCTTATACTACCCACACCATGTTCAGATAAAGTAGACTCTAAATCGAAATAAATTTTTTCAATAAATGGAATTCCATTTTTACCAAAAATCCTAAGATATCCTTCAGCGAAAGCACCTAAAAGCCATGGCCACACTGTTCCTTGATGATACGCGAGATCTCTCTCTTTTATGGGTCCTTCATAATGACCACGATAATGTGGACATTTGGGACTCAAAGTTCGTAATCCTCTTGGTGTCAAAAGCTCTTGTTGTATTCTCTCCAAAACAGATAATCTTTTTTTCTCATCTAAACAAACGTATGGTAATGAAGTTGCAAAAACCATATTAGGACGTACACACCAATCTTTTTCTCCATCATCTACATAATCAGCTAA
>JAGPGB010000215.1 GCA_018056215.1 Bacteroidales bacterium
GCTTAAAAACAAGTTTTAGATGGAGGCATAGAATATTAGCAGCATTAAGATCTTTTGAAGGTGGTATTAGCTTCTCAGGCATAGTAGAGGCAGATGAATTGCTAATGCAATATTCAGAAAAAGGAAGGAAATACAAAAGCAGAGAAGAATATGAAAAAGCAAAGAAGAAGCGACATCCCAAGGTAGCAGTATTGGTAGTAACAGACAGAGAGGGAAATTTACTCTTCAAACATGTAGGAGATAAAAAAGTTAAGAATGATCAATTAAAAAAAGAGCTAAATAATAGGATAACAGAGAGTAATGTACTATGTGTAAAGCCTAAAAAGGAATTCAAGAAGGCTGTAAAAGATATTAATAGTAAAAAAGTAATAGTGAACAAAAAGCAATTAAAGAGAGGTTTATACAGTGTAGAGATAGTAGAGAGCAAGATAGACAATTTTAAGAAATGGTTGATTAGATTCCACGGAGTGGCTACGAAATACTTACAGAGCTATTTGATGTGGTTTGTAGTGATGAATAAGTACCTAAAAGATATCATAGACCCTGACATTGGTAGGTTGCTAAACCTGTCATCGCACGACAGATGGGCGTGGGACAAGTATTGGAAATTAATGAAATTGAAATATAAATAATAGCAATTAAGTCTAACAGAATATTAATTTTACAAACCCCTCTCATCTTTCGCTCAAAACTTTTAAAAAAACCTATTAATATTATTAAGTATTCGTTACAATATATTATTTGTTTACATTTCTTATGATAATACAATTTTATCCAAAATTCTATTGTCCATGCAAAACGTTATAGAACCTGATAAACTTTAATATTATTTTATTACAAGATTGAATAAATATGTTTATAAAAATCAGCTTGTGAACTTTGTGAAATAATTTGAAAAATAATTAACCTAAATAACTTACCAATAATAAACGCTACAGAACCTATATGAGTACTAAAAAGATTAAGAAAATAGAAGATAATATTTCAAAAAATAGAAAATAAGTATAAAAAGCGGAGAGAGAGGGATTCGAACCCCCGGTCCGCGAAACGGACAACGGTTTTCAAGACCGCCGCATTAGACCGCTCTGCCATCTCTCCATTTGCAAAATTACATATTTTTATGAAATAAAAAAATTTTTATGGTGGGCAATTACTACAAAATGAAGCAAAAAGATTTGTACTCAAATATCTATCACCTCTATCAGGGAATATGGTTACTATATTTCCTTTTTTAACTTTTTCTGCTAATTTTATAGAACCAGATAAAGCAGCTCCACTAGACATACCAACAAATAATCCTTCTTTTACTGATAATAATCTTGAATATTCGAAAGATTCTTCATCATTTACATATAAATGAATATCTATAATTGATGGGTCAAATATTGAAGGTACTATGGACTCTTCCATGTTTTTTAATCCTTGTATTTTATGTTTTTTAACTGGTTCTATGGCTACAATCTGAATATTTGGAATATTTTCTTTTAAAAATTTACTTGTTCCCATGAGACTACCGGTAGAGCCTAGTCCTACAGCTAAATAATCTATTTCTCCATTTATTTGTTTTAAAATTTCAGGTCCAGTGGTTTGATAATGTGAAAGAGGATTTGCAGGATTAGAAAATTGATCTGGCATGAAATATAAATCAGGATAATCACTTAATAATTTTTTTGCTCTAATTATAGCTCCATCAGTATTTTCAGCAGCTGGTGTGAGTTCTAGCTCAGCTCCATAGGATTCTAAAATTTTTCTTCTTTCTAACGAAACACATTCTGGCATGAAAAGTTTAATTTTATATCCTTTAAGAGCAGCTATCATAGCTAATGCTATACCAGTATTGCCACTAGTAGCTTCTATTATAGTTTTTTCTTTTGTTAATTTACCACTTTTTTCAGCTTCATTTATCATAAATAAAGCCGGTCTATCTTTGATAGACCCACCTGGATTTTGTCCTTCTATTTTAGCAAATATCCTAACATCAGGGAAATATGGATTTAGTTTTTTTATTTCTACAAGAGGTGTATTACCTATGTAATCTAAAACATTTTTACTCATGCTAGAATGTATGATTTTTTAGTTTTTTTGATATGACTCCACAATATTTTTAGTCGATGTGCCGTCATTCTCATTAACAAATAATTCAAATGTTTTATTTGTGAGAGAAGTTATTTGACCCATACCATAAAAAAACCTATCGATGTATGGCTCTCCACAAGTGATATATTGAGCTTCTACGACAATATTTGTGTTTACAGAATCTGGATTTGTAAAATAAAATTCAAGTGTACCATTGATATAATTGCGAAATTTATGGACATTCACGTAAGTATTTTGTGTTTGTGAAACTGAAATATGATCTGTATATGTATACTGCGTGCCATCACAATTATCAGTAACAGAATAATCACCTTCCCATATATCAGCCATATTTCTTACTCTTACAGTTCTAGTTTTCGTAGAGATATTACCTGCAGCATCTGAAGCTTGGTAGGTAATAGTATAAACACCTACTAAATCTTTATTTACAACACCACTAGCACTTATTGGTACATTCCCATCTTCATCATCAAGAGCTGTGGCTCCTGGATCTGTCCATGTCGAATTAAGTGCTATTGTAGTATCACTAGATCCTTTCAAAGTGATTACTGGTGCGGTAGTATCTTTACCGTTATTACATGAAAACATCACTAATACGACTAGCCCTAAAATTAATAAAATGTTGATCTTTTTCATAAAAAATAATTTAAAATTAAAACAAAATTAAATTAAATTTTTTAATAAAAATTTTTTAGCTGATAGTTTATTATCATTTTGATTTCTCTGTAATGAATTTTTTCACTTCTTTTATTAGTGTTAGATAATTTCCTTTGTTTTCTCCACCCATAATAGCCATATTAGGTTGTCCACCACCTTTGCCATTAATAATAGGAGCAGCAATATTTATTAAATCTTTTGTATTGAAATTATATTTTTTAATTACTTCATCAGCTATCACAAAAG
>JAGPGB010000015.1:0-8254 GCA_018056215.1 Bacteroidales bacterium
CCTTTAGCTTGTACCATAGCTACTGAAGCATTAAACGTTTTAATCGATGAAAAATTAGCTGATCGTGCTGCTAAACAAGGTGAACTTTTAAGATCAGAATTAAAAAAGATGCAAAAAGAATTTGATGCTTTAAAAATAGTTAGAGGTAAAGGCTTACTCAATGCTATTGTGATAGAACCTAAAAATGGAAAAGAAGCTTGGGATCTTTGCCTGAAAATGGCAGAATATGGGCTTTTGGCTAAACCTACCCATCAGCATATTATTCGTTTCGCTCCTCCACTAATAATCACTGAGGAACAAATACTTGAATCATTAGATATAATCAAACGAGCTCTGAAAGATACATTTTAAATAATAATATTTGACTGATTTTTTAGAAAAAGAGGACTTGATTCAAGTCCTCTTTTTCTATTTAGCTTTAAAATTCTCAATAAAAAAAGGAGCAAATTTATTTGCTCCTTTTTTTATTTATATAACAAATGTTTATTTAAATCGATAATATTTGAAATTTGTTCCCATAAAGCTACCTACACCATTTAGATATTCTTCTATTCTGATTAATTGATTATATTTAGCTATTCTATCAGTTCTAGAAGGGCTGCCCGATTTCATTAATCCAGAGTTTGTAGCTACTGCCAAATCAGCAATAAAAGTATCTTCTGTCTCACCACTTCTATGACTGACTATTGCTGTATAACCATTAGTTTTAGCATAATTTATAGTATCCAATGTTTCTGTAACTGTGCCTATTTGATTGAGTTTTATTAAGATAGAATTAGCTATTTTTCTCTCTATTCCTTTTTTTAGAATTTCTATATTAGTAACAAAAATATCATCACCTACTAATTGTATTTTTGAGCCTAATTCTTTTGTTAAAAGTTCCCAGCCATCCCAATCATCTTCTGCTAACCCATCTTCTATACTTACTATAGGATAAGTATCTACCCATTTTTTATATAATTCTATCATATCTTCTGTTGTTAATGTTTTACCAGAAGATTTTTTAAGTTTATAAACTTTTTCTTTTGTATCATAAAGTTCTGAGGCTGCTACATCGAGAGCTATAGCCACATCTATGCCTGGTTTATATCCAGCTTTAGTGATAGCTTCTACAAGAAGTTTTAATGAATCTTCATTAGTAGACAAGCTAGGAGCGAAACCTCCTTCATCTCCTACTGATGTTACATACCCATTATTTTTTAAAATAGATTTCAATGTGTGAAATATTTCTGTACCTATTCTTAATGCATCGCTAAATGTGGTAGCATTGATAGGCATTATCATAAACTCTTGAAAATCTAAATTGTTATCAGCATGAGCACCTCCATTTATAGTATTCATCATAGGTATAGGTAGTGTATGCGCATTTACACCTCCTATGTATCTGAATAGTGTTTGATTTGTACTTTGAGAGCCTGCAACAGCACACGCCATAGAAGCACCTAAAATAGCATTTGCTCCTAATCGGCTTTTATTTGGTGTGCCATCTAGTTCGATTAAAGTTTTATCTATTAATCTTTGCTCTGATACATCCATACCTTTAATAGCAGATGCTATTTCAGTATTTACATTGTTTACAGCTTTTAAAACACTTTTACCTAAATAGTATTTTTTTTCACCATCTCTTAATTCTAATGCTTCTCTTTTGCCAGTAGAAGCTCCTGATGGCACACATGCTTTACCATATTCGCCTGCATCAGTTAACACCTCTACTTCTATTGTTGGGTTGCCTCTTGAATCTAAAATTTGTCTAGCATAAACTTGAAGAATATTTCCCATATTTTTATATTTTTTTAAATTGCAAAATTATAAAAAAATTTTTTTTTGTAATAAATAATTTTTTACAATGGCATAATCTAACTTTGGCTTAATTTTTGTTTTACTATATACTAATTTTTTTGTAATTTTGTAATATATTAAAAGAAATTTCGGAGGTAATAAATATTATGAGAGGTATTTTAAAAAGTATTATGCCGACTAAGCATGAACGAGATATGAAGGCTCTATGGCCTATCGTAAATACAATTAATGAGGCATATAATAAAATTGAAAAATTGTCTAATGATGAATTACGTAATAAAACATTAGAGTTTAGAAAATTAATTTCAGATACTATAGAAAGTGAAGAAAGAGAATTAAATGAATTAAAAACTCGTATAGATGAAGATTTAGATATGTCTATAGATCAGAAAGAAAAAATATTTCATCAGATAGATGAATTAGAAAAAATTATTTATCAAAAAACTCAAAAGGTTCTTAATGACATTTTACCAAAGGCTTTTGCTGTTGTTAAAGAAACAACAAAACGCTTTAAAGACAATCCAGAGATAGTCGTTACTGCTACTGATTTTGATAGGGAATTAGCTACTAAAAAAAATTATGTAAGAATAGAAGGCGATAAAGCAATATGGCAAAATCATTGGATAGCTGGTGGCACTGAAATCACCTGGGATATGGTTCCTTATGATGTGCAATTAATGGGTGGTGTCGTTTTGCATCAAGGAAAAATTTCAGAAATGGCAACTGGCGAGGGAAAAACTTTAGTCGCTACACTACCCGTATATCTCAATGCTTTGCCAGGTCGTGGAGTACATATAGTTACTGTTAATGATTATTTGGCTAAACGAGATCAAGAGTGGATGGGACCAATATATGAATTTCTTTTTTTAACTGTTGATTGCATTGATAAGCACGAGCCTAATAGTGAATCTCGCAAAAAAGCTTATCTAGCAGATATCACTTATGGTACTAATAATGAATTTGGTTTTGATTATTTACGTGACAATATGGCATTCTCTCTAGATGACATAGTACAACGTGGACATTATTACGCAATTGTAGATGAAGTAGACTCTATTTTAATAGATGATGCTCGTACTCCTTTGATTATTAGTGGTCCTACGACCCAAGTACGTGAGCAAGAATATGATGAGCTAAAACCCTATGTTATTAAACTAGTAAATGCTCAAAGACAATTAGTTAATAAACTTCTCAATGACGCAAAAAATTACTTGCAAAAACCAAATAGATCTAATGAAGATGAAAAATTAGGTGGTGAGGCTCTACTACGTGCTCATAGAGGTTTGCCTAAATACGGACCATTAATTAAGTTCCTTAGTGAGCCAGGCATGAAATCTATATTATATAAAACTGAAAATAATTATTTAGCTGAAAATCAAAAAAATATGCCTATCATCGATGCAGAATTATATTTTGTAATTGATGAAAGGAATAACTCTGTAGATCTGACAGATAAAGGAACTGAACTTTTGGCTAAAGATACTGGTGATCCTAAATTTTTTATTATCCCAGACATCGGTAGTGAATTAGCTGAATTAGAAAATAGTAATATTGATCCTAAAGAAAAACAAGAAAAAAAGAATGAATTATTAGAAGATTTTGCTATCAAAAGTGATCGTATTCATACTATGCATCAACTACTCAGAGCATATACTTTATTCGATAAAGATGTAGAATATGTAGTTTTAGATAACAAAGTTAAAATCGTCGATGAACAAACTGGTCGTATATTAGAAGGTCGTAGATATTCTGATGGTTTGCACGAAGCTATTGAAGCAAAAGAAAATGTGAAAGTAGAGGCTGCTACTCAAACTTATGCTACTATTACTCTGCAAAATTATTTTAGAATGTATAAAAAACTTGCAGGTATGACAGGTACTGCAGAAACTGAAGCTGCTGAATTTTGGGATATCTATAAATTGGATGTAGTTGTGATACCTACTAATAAACCTTGTATACGTGTAGATGCTGAAGATTTAGTCTATCGTACTAAACGAGAAAAATATAATGCAGTTATTAATGAAGTAGTTAATTTAGTGCAAAAAGGTAGGCCTGTATTGATAGGTACTACTTCTGTAGAAACTTCAGAGTTACTTAGTAAAATGTTGACTCTAAGGAAAATAAAACATAATGTCTTAAATGCTAAACAACATCAACGTGAAGCAGAAATAGTAGCTAAAGCTGGCCTCTCTGGCAGTGTAACTATAGCTACTAATATGGCTGGTCGTGGTACTGATATTAAACTAGGTCCTGGCGTTCGTGAAGTGGGTGGTTTAGCAATCATCGGTACAGAACGTCATGAATCTCGTCGTGTAGATAGGCAGCTGCGTGGACGTGCTGGTCGTCAAGGAGATCCTGGTACTAGTCAGTTTTTTGTTTCTCTCGAAGATGATCTTATGCGTCTTTTTGGTAGTGATAGAATGATAAAAGTCCTAGATAGAATTGGTTATAAAGAAGGTGAAGTTATCCAGCATCCTATGATCACTAGATCTATAGAACGTGCTCAAAGAAAAGTTGAAGAAAATAATTTTTCTATTCGTAAACGTCTACTAGAATATGATGATGTGATGAACAGTCAGAGAACTATCATCTATGATATGCGTAGAAATGCTTTATATGGTGAAAAATTAGATGCTGATATAGTACAAATGTTTAAAAAAGTTGCTAATGATTTAGTTGAGGTTTATCAGGATAATAATGATTTTGCTTCTTTTAGCATGGCTTGTTTACAAACATTTGGCATTGAGGTCCCTTATGATGAGAAACGTTTCTTGTCTGATAGAGCTTCTAATCTCTCTGATGAATTATTTGAGACTGCTTATAATACTTATATTGATAAACGTCATTTCTATGCTGAAAAAACTTATCCTTTGATCAAAGAAATTTATGAAAATGCAGGTAAACGCTATGAAAATGTCGCTGTTCCTTATTCTGATGGCAAAAACCAATTTACTATAATTGCTCCACTTAAAAAATCATATCAAACTAAAGGTCTCGAATTAATGAAAAGTATAGAACAATTCGTTACTTTCTCAATTATAGACAAAGCTTGGATGGACCATTTAAGAGAAATGGATGATCTCAAACAAAGTGTAAATGCAGCTGTTTATGAGCAAAAAGATCCATTATTAATTTACAAAATCGAAGGTGCTCAGCTTTTTGATCAATTACTTAATAAAATATATTTCGAGGTAGTAAGAGCTCTAAGCATTGGTAGAATACCAGTAGCTGAAGAACGTCTGCAAGAAACAGATCAAGAAAAGCGTACTACTAAAACAAGAAATTATAAAACAGGTAGAGATTATAACACTCCTGCAGGTACTTCGCAAGCTGCACAAAAACATCAAGAATATAATGATCCTTCTGAAGTAGCTGTGGCTAATGAACCTTTCAAATCTCAAAAAGTTGGCCGTAATGATCCTTGTCCTTGCGGTAGTGGTAAAAAATATAAACAATGCCACGGTAGAACTAATTAATTTTATATCATAATTGATATATTGCTAAGCTTAAAAGAATTAGTTTTGTTTAAAATATTTTATTATTTATTATGTAGGAATTTTTAAACAATCAATTTTATTAAATCCCCTAAGAAATGTTTTTTTTGAACTTAATAATGATTAAGCTTCATAAATTATATTGTAAAAAAAATAAAATTAAGAATGTAGATAATTATTAGTGAATTTTTTAGGAATAAAAAATTTTTATACCTACCTTACATTTTTCATTTGCTTATGATAAAACTCTATTAAAATATAATGTTTATACTTTAAAAAAAGATTTTTGTAAAAAAAATTTTGATTTTTCATTTAAAAAAAAATATATAATTTTGCCAAACCAAATTTTAAAAAAATAAAACTATGAGTCAAATTGAAGAAAAAGTAAAAGCTATCATCGTAGACAAATTAGGAGTTAATGAAAATGAAGTAATTCCAGAAGCAAGTTTTACTAATGATCTAGGAGCAGATTCTCTAGATACTGTAGAATTAATTATGGAATTTGAAAAAGAATTTAATCTAAGTATTCCTGACGAAGATGCTGAAAAAATCACTACTGTAGGTGAAGCTATTGATTATATCAATCAGCACATTCAAAAGTAAAAAGCTAATACAATGGATCGCAGACGAGTAGTTATAACTGGAGCCGGTGCCATTACTCCTTTAGGTAATAATGTAGAAGATTTTTGGAAATCTCTACTCGAGGGAGTTAGTGGCGCTGACTTCATTACTCATTTTGATGTTTCTAAATTTAAAACAAAATTTGCCTGTGAAGTTAAAAATTTCGATCCTGCTGATTACTTTGATAGAAAAGAACTACGTAAATATGACCTTGTTTCTACCTATGGAATAGTAGCTGCTAATCAAGCTATTGCAGACGCTAATATTAATCCAGCTGATATTGATCCTTATCGAGTAGGTGTAGTATGGAGTAGTGGCATTGGTGGTATACAAACCTTTTTTCAAGAAATAAAAAGTTTTGTAGAAGGTGATGGTACTCCTCGCTATAATCCATTTTTTGTACCTAAAATGATAATTGATATCACTGCTGGTCATATTAGTATGGCACATGGTTTCAAGGGTCCTAACTATGCAACGGTATCTGCATGTGCCTCTTCTGCCAATGCTATAGTAGATGCAGTATTGCTGATTCGCCATGGCTATGCAGACGTTATAGTCGCTGGTGGTTGCGAAGCTGCTATTACTGAACCTGGCATGGGTGGTTTTAACTCTATGAACGCTATATCTGTTAGAAATGATGACCCCAAAACTGCCTCTAGACCTTTTGATAAAGATCGTGATGGCTTCGTAATGGGTGAAGGTGCTGCTGGCTTGATAATAGAAGATTTAGAACATGCTAAAAAACGTGGTGCTAAAATTTATGCTGAAATATTAGGCTTCGGACTTAGTGCTGATGCTTATCATATCACTGCACCACATCCAGAAGGAGAAGGTGCTAAACATGCTATGAGCTTTGCACTTAATGATGCTGGTATTGATAAATCTAAAATAGATCATATCAATACACATGGTACTTCTACTCCTGTAGGTGACGCCGCTGAGGCTAAAGCTATAGTAGGTGTTTTCGGTGAACATGCTAAAAATATTTCTATTAATTCTACTAAATCTATGCATGGTCATCTATTAGGTGCCGCTGGTGCTTTAGAATCTTTAGCTACTATTTTGAGTATTAAAAATAATGTAGTACCACCTACTATTAATCATTTCACTGATGACCCAGAGCTACCCCAGCTAGATTATACTTTTAATCATAAAAAGGAACGAATTGTTAACTATGCTATTAGTAATACTTTTGGCTTTGGTGGGCATAATGTTTCTTTACTTTTTGCAAAATATAATGATTAGTTTTGGAACTAACATTAAAACGAAATAGTAACGAATTAAAATCATTAAAAAAAACAATTAATGATATTTTTGGGTTTAAAACCAAAAATATTTTCTTATATCAATTAGCCTTGACACCGCGTTTTGTCGAGGCTTTTTTTAGTGGTGAAAAAATATCAAATGAAAGATTAGAGTTTCTAGGTGATGCAGTCATAGACCTAATCGTTGGTCAATATTTATATAACAAATTCCCATATAAAGATGAGGGTTTTCTCACAGAGATACGCTCTCGTGTCGTAAACACCCAATATTTAAGTACTATTGCCAAAGATATAAAACTGTCAGAAATTGCCGAAAAATTTATTCCAGCTAATCATAAAACACCTTCTAAAAATTGGCTGGGAAATGTGTTTGAGGCCTTTATGGGCGCTATGTTTATAGACAAAGGTTACGATTTTTGTTATGATTTTTTTATTCATTATATAGCTAATAAGACTTTTGATATTGAGAACATCATTGAAGAAAAGCAAAACTACAAAAGCCAATTGATAGAATATTGTCAAAAAAATAAATTAAAGATTGAATTTAAATCAGAAAAATTAGATACAAGTAGTGATTTTAAAATTAAAATATTTATAAATAATAAACTCAAAGGAGAATCTACTGCTCCTACTATAAAACAAGGTGAAAAAGATGCTTCTAAAATAGCTTATGAGAATATAGATAAATAGAATCTCATTCATTGGTAAATAATTTTTTTGTTATGCTGATTTTCATTTATTAAAACTACTTCATTACTTTGTATAATCTTTGTAATATTCTTATTATTTTGTAATTTTGTAAAAAATATTATATGTTTGATAATCTAAGTGATAGGCTAGAACAGGCATTTAAAAAAATAAAAGGACAGGGACGTATTTCGGAGATTAATATTTCTGAGACATTAAAAGAGATTAGACGTGCACTAGTAGATGCTGATGTTAACTATAAAATAGCTAAATCTTTCACAGAGAATGTTAAAAATAAAGCTATTGGACAAGAAGTGATCAAGAGTGTCTCTCCAGGTCAAATGATGATAAAAATTGTCCATGATGAATTAGTTGATCTGATGGGAG
>JAGPGB010000015.1:8354-13206 GCA_018056215.1 Bacteroidales bacterium
AAAATAGCTAAATCTTTCACAGAGAATGTTAAAAATAAAGCTATTGGACAAGAAGTGATCAAGAGTGTCTCTCCAGGTCAAATGATGATAAAAATTGTCCATGATGAATTAGTTGATCTGATGGGAGGCCAAGCTGTTGATTTAAATTTGAAAAGTAAACCAGCTGCCATCTTATTAGCAGGATTACAAGGTAGTGGAAAAACCACCTTTGCTGCCAAGCTAGCTCGCTATCTTAAAAATAACAAAAAACGTAACGTGATATTAGTAGCCTGCGACGTTTATCGTCCTGCAGCTATCAACCAATTAAAAACTCTCGGTGAGCAAGCTGGTGTACAAGTGTTTGCTAAAGAAGATGAAAAAAATCCAGTAAAAATAGCTCTCGATGCCCTTAAATATGCAAAAGAAAATGATATTAATACTATAATAGTAGATACTGCTGGCCGTTTAGCTATAGATGAAGATATGATGAAAGAAATCAGAATGCTTTATGATGTTCTCAAACCAGATGAAACACTTTTTGTAGTAGATGCTATGACAGGCCAAGACGCTGTAAATACTGCAAAAGCTTTTAATGATGTTTTAGATTATGATGGAGTTGTCCTCACAAAATTAGACGGCGATACGCGCGGTGGTGCTGCTATCTCTATTAAAGCTACTGTAAATAAACCTATTAAATTTAGTAGTATCGGAGAAAAATTAGATGATATTGATGTCTTTCATCCAGATAGAATGGCTAGTAGAATTCTAGGAATGGGTGATATAGTATCATTTGTTGAACGTGCCCAGCAACAGGTAGATGAACAAAAAGCTCGTGAAGTAGAGAAAAAAATTAAAAAAAATAAATTTGATTTTAATGATTTTCTCGATCAAGTGCAGCAAATAAAAAAAATGGGGAATCTTAAAAATCTCATGAGTATGATTCCTGGTATGAATAAAGCTATTAGAGATATTGACATTGATGATGATGCATTTAAACAAATAGAGGCCATTATTCATTCTATGACACCCTATGAACGTGAACATCCAGAAGCATTAAATGGATCTAGAAAAATTAGAATTGCTAAAGGTAGCGGCACTACTGTACAAGATGTAAATACTTTCCTCAAACAGTTTGAAGAAATGCGAAAAATGATGAAAAAAGTTCTAAATGCAGATCCTAAACAATTAAAAAGGATGGAACAATTAAATAAAAATTTATTCTCATGAATATCTTAGATGGCAAAGCTACAGCAGAGCAAATAAAAGAAGAAATTAAAACTCAAGTAGCACATTTTATCGATGATGGTGTTAGACCTCCTCATCTGGCAGCAGTACTTGTAGGTAATGATCCTGCTAGCGAAACGTATGTTAGAAACAAAGAAAAAAATAGTAAATTAGTTGGTTTTACATCATCAGTTTATAATCTACCAATAGATACTTCAGAAAACGAATTGCTCAAAGTAGTTGGATTTCTTAATGATGACCCTGATGTAGATGGCTTCATTGTACAATTACCCTTGCCTAAGCATATTGACGAGCAAAAAATTATTAATGCAATTGATCCCAAAAAAGATGTAGATGGTTTTAATCCAATTAATATTGGTAAAATGGTCCTTGGTTTAGATACATACCTGCCCGCCACTCCTAGCGGTATTATTGAACTACTAAAACGTAATAAAATAGAAACTGTGGGTAAACATGCTGTGATAATTGGTAGATCAAATATAGTTGGTACACCGTTATCTATATTATTATCTAGAAAAAATGATTTTGCCAATTGCACAGTTACTCTTTGCCATTCTCAGACTCCAAATATACAAGAGTTTTCTTCACAAGCTGATATTTTAATAGCTGCAATAGGTAAACCTTCTTTTGTAACTGCAGATATGGTTAAAGAAGGAGCAATAGTTATAGATGTAGGCATAAATACTATTCCAGATAATACAAAAAAAAGTGGCTTTAGAACTGTAGGTGATGTAGATTTCGACGAAGTATCTAAAAAAGCTTCATGGATAACACCTGTGCCAGGAGGAGTCGGTCCTATGACCATTGTTAGTTTACTTATGAATACACTGAAAGCTTATAAATATAGATTTAATCTATCTTGATTTTATTAATTCAATATTTTATTTGACTTTCTGAATATTATTTTTTTCTGTTTTTTATGTTATTAAAAAGATTAGAGCTTACAAATTTTAAAATACATAATTATTTAAAATTAGAATTTTCTGAAGGTCTTAATTATATTGTGGGAGATAATGGTATAGGAAAAACATCAATCCTCGATAGCATTTATTATTTGGGACTCACACGCAATCCTTATAATATTACTGATAATAAATTTATACAATTTAATAAAGAATTTTTTTTAATAAAAGGATTTTTTTATTCAGATAATAATAGTCCAGAAAATATAGAAATTTTATATCACAATATTAATGGTAAAAAAGTATGCAGAAATGAAAAATTCTATAAAAGATTTTCAACACATTTAGGCCTTATCCCTATGGTTTTTATTTGTCCATCAGATATTTACGAGCTAGTTTATAATCAAGAAAATAGACGTAAACTGATAGATCAGATTTTATCACAGCAAAGTAGTAATTATCTGAATGCTTTACAAAATTATCAAAAGCTTTTACAACAAAGAAACCATCTATTGAAACAACAAAGTTTGTTTGGTAAAGACTTTTCTAATATGCTAAATGCTATTAATACTAATATAATACCTCTAAACGAAGAAATTTATAAATATCGAACCAATTTAATAGCTGATATTAATAAAACTATTAATAATATTTTTTATTCCATATCTAATATTGATGTGTCTGTATCCATAAAATATGAATCAAACATTGAGCTTAAAAACATAGAAAATCTTTTTAATGACACCTTGGAAAATGATCTCCGTCTGACACATACTACGATAGGTATTCATAGAGATAAATTGTATTTTTTATTTAATAATGATGATATCTCACAGATAGCTTCTCAAGGACAACAAAAATTATTTATTATTGCTCTCAAATTATCTCTATACCAGTGGTTGAGTATTCATTATAATGAACATGCCATTTTGCTATTGGATGATATTTTTGATAAATTAGATAAGTATAGAACACATAAATTATTAGAACAATTACAAAATTTTAATCTAACTCAAATTTTTATAACTGATACAGATGCTGATAGAATAGCTAGTGATCAAGTAAATAATTTAATAGTCTTATAAATTTTATTTATATACATCTTAATTTAGATTTATGATAATTCAAAAAAATAATATAATTTTGTCAAAAATTTAAATGGCAACAACAGCAGATATAAGTAATGGGATATGTATAGAATTTAATGGTGAGCTATACACAGTAGTAGAATTTCAACATGTCAAACCAGGTAAAGGTGGTGCATTTGTTAGAACAAAACTAAAACATATACCTAGCGGTCGAATACTTCAGAATACTTTTCAATCAGGAGTTAAAATTAACATTCAACGAATAGAAAGACGTCCTTATCAATTTTTATATAAGGATAATGAAGATTATCATTTCATGCATGTAGAGACATTTGAGCAAATAATGATTCCTGAATCTCTTATTAATGCTCCACAATTTCTTAAAGAAGGGCAAGAGGTAGAAATAGTTTTTCATGCAGAAAGTGAAACTCCTCTATTTTGTGAATTACCTACATATGTGGTATTAGAAATAACATATAGCGAACCCGGTCTAAAGGGTGATACAGCTACTAATGCGATGAAACCTGCTATTTTAGAAACAGGTGCTGAAATTAGAGTTCCACTTTTTATTAATGTTGGTGATAAAATTAAAGTAAATACTCAAACAGGTGAGTATGGTGAAAGAGTTAATAAAGATTAAAAAAATACTAAAATAATGAACTTAGAAAGACAATATAGTATAGAAGAGCTTATTACAATTATAAATAATCCAATCGCTAGGGTAATTGGAGATAAAAATATCAAAGCTACGGGCATCAATGAGATACATAGAGTTGTACCTGGAGACATTACCTTTGTAGATAATGAAAAATATTTTAATCGTGCACTCAGCTGCTTAGCTTCGATAATATTAATTAATAAAGAGGTAGAAGCTCCTGACGGTAAAGCCCTAATATACTCTGATGATCCTTTTAGAGATTATGTAAAATTAGTAAAATTCTTTGCTCCTTTTCAGCCACAAGATATGCCAATACATCCAAGTGCTGAAATTGGTGAAGGTACTATTATTCAGCCATTAGTATTTATAGGACCAAATGTGAAAATTGGTAAAAATTGTATTATTCATCCTAATGTTACAATTCATGCAAATACAATTATTGGTAATAATGTAATTATTAATAGTGGTTCAGTAATAGGAGGAGAGGCCTTTTATTTCAAAAGACGTCCAGATTATTTAGATAAATTAGAAGGATGTGGCAGAGTAGTTATAGAAGATGATGTAGAAATAGGATCCTGCTGCACAATAGATAGAGGAGTATCATCTGATACTATTATAGGTAAAGGTACAAAATTAGATAATTTAATACAAGTAGGACATGATACTATCATAGGTAAAAATTGCTTAATAGCAGCACAGGCAGGAATAGCTGGTGTAGTAAATATGGAAGATAATGTAATACTTTGGGGACAAGTCGGTGTACAAAAAGATCTTACTATAGGTAAAGGAGCTATGGTTTTAGGACAGTCTGGTGTTGCTAAATCTATAGAAGGAGGTAAAGTTTATTTTGGTAGCCCAGCACGTGAAGCATCTGATAAAATGCGAGAAATAGCTTTATTAAAAAAATTACCAGAATTATTCGATGCTGTCAATAAATTAATGAAAAATCATGGCATTTCTTCAGAATTGGAAATTAATAA